>CAZYWR010000505.1:0-7492 GCA_964651185.1 uncultured Polyangiales bacterium | reverse complement strand
CTCGGATCGCCGCCCTGCGTGAATGACTGCTCTGCGCGGGCGCTGACGGAGTATTGAGTCAGGCTGGGTGTCGGAGTGATGAACCGGATCGTGCCGCCGAGAGAAGATCCGCCGTACAGCGTGCCCTGAGGGCCACGCAGGATCTCGACGCGCTCGAGATCGATGAGGTTGAGCATGGATTGGCTAATGCGGCCGAGGTAGACGTCGTCGATGTAGAAGCCGACGCCCGAGTCGATGCCGTCGCTTCCAGCGCTCGAAACCGTGCCGAGGCCGCGGATGCTGATCGTCGTGTTCCTTTGATTGGTCGATAGCGCCGTGACGCTCGCCGACTCGCGCGTGAAGTTCGCGAGGTTGATCGGACCCTTCTTTTCGAGTGCGTCGCCGCTGAGCACGTGGAGCGCGACCGGCACGTCCTGCGCGGCTTCGTTGCGCCTGCGGGCAGTGACGATGACTTCACCCAGCTCGGTCGAATCCGCGGCGATCGCGGCGGCGGGAGGCTCGGGCTCGGCCGGCTCACCCGCCTGGCTCGGAGGCGGCGGCTCGACCGGCCCGGGAGGCGCGGCGTTGGGAACCGGTGAGCCAGCGTCAGGCGCGGTGTTGGCCGCCGGCGGCGCACCGGAAGAACCTGACGGAGCAGGCTCCGCCGGTGTCCCGCCGGCGGAGGGCGCACTTCCGGGACCTGGTGGAGCAGGCTCCGCCGGTGTGCTGTAGGGAGGAGGTCCCGGATCGGGAGCTGGCGCGGCAGACTCTGGCGGCTTACTTATATCAGGCGGAGGCGGAGGCTCGGGAGTCTGTTGGGCAGAGGCGTCCACTGACATCAGTAGCAGCGCGTGGACGAGGCTGAGAGCAAGGCCCTTACGCCGGCTCGGCTTGAGATCGTTGACGAGCGACATAGCTTTTGAAAAACTCCGACGATGACAAGCAGTTGGTGTTGAGCCAGTGGGCCGACCGGCGATCGGTCGGCGCCACTGCTGACGCGTTGGCGCCTTGCGCTGCGCCCTGCCGAGGAGCAGGCCGCTCCTCGGCATCGACTAAGCAAGCTCGTCTCTTATACAAGACGACGTCTTGCCTAGCAGACGTGCGAGGTTTGGCAACACAAACCTCACACGGCGCGGCGACTGCTCACGGGGCGAGCGCAGTTCGATCTCCGTGATCACTGGCGCGATCGCACCTCCCAGGAGCATCGCCTCATCGGCCCAGACCTGAGCGCGCTAGGGCGGCTTCGCTGAGCGACGCGGCGTGGCTCAAACAAATGCATACGCCCCGATTCGGCGCGAAGTCCGGATCGGGGCGCGGGTCCCGGGACCGGGGACGCTCGTCTAGTTTGGCGAACCGACCTTGTGCTCGCGGTCCACCTCGTCGCAGGCGACGCAGCGCGATTCGCTGGCGAGCTCGATCATGCTGCCGCCGCCTTTTCCGTCTTTTCCGCGTTGGCTGTCTGGACCGGCTCGGTCCGCTTGCTGCGTTCGACGACGATCGCTTCCGGCACCGGATCTGCGCGGGTCCAGAGCTTGTCGAGGCCGCCGACCCTGAGGTAGTGGCGCTGCGCGGGATCGAGCGTGGGGTACTCGAGGCGCTTGTGCATGCCCCGGGTCTCGGTCCTTTGCAGGCCGGCGAAGTAGGACCAGCGCGCCGTGATGACCAGGGCGGCTGCTTCGCGCGAGCGCACCAGCTGCTGGGGCGTGTCGTGCAGCGGATTCCCCTGCACCGCCTCCCACAGCCGCTCGAGCTTGGCGAGCGAATCGAGGATGCCCTTTTCGGTGCGGAAGATGTTCTTGTCGTAAGGGAAGACCTCGTCTTGGACGCCCTTGACCACTGCGTTGGCGTCGAAGGACGAAGAGGCGTTGCGCGCGCGCAGTCCGGCGCCTCCCGTGCGCTGCACCGCGCGCTCGTTGGCCGCCTTGCCCAAGCTGCGCGCGAAGTCCGCGGCGGCGCGGCCCGCGATGTTGCCGCTGCCGATCGCCCACGTCATGTTGGGGCCAGCGCCGCCGGTGAAGGCGCCGCAGTTGAGCTCGCGCGTGGCCGCGTCCCCGGCCGCGTACAGACCCGGCACAGTGGTGCCGCACTCGTCGTCCGCGATCCGCACGCCGCCGGTGCCGCGGACGGTGCCCTCGAGCCGGAGGGTGATTTGAAAGCGTTGCTCGAACGGATCGAGCCCGATCTTGTCGCACGCGGCGAAGAAGTTCGGCTGCATGAGACGAAGCATCTGCCGGGTCTCCGGCTTCTCCGTCCCCTTGTCGAACTTGGCGTACACCGGCCCCTTGAGCATCGCCTTGGCGATGGCGGAGGTGGAGCGATGGCCGTTCTTGCTCAGCCCCTCGAGCTCGCTCCCGTCTTCGGCGGTGTACGTGGCGTATCGATAGTAGCCGGACTTGGTGCACGACGAATGAATGGGCGCGGGCGAGTAGTGGGCCGAGAACTCCATGCCCGACAGCTCGGCGCCGACCTCGGCCGCGGCGAGGTGCAGATCGCCGGTGTTGGTGTTGCACCCGAGCGCCTTGCTCAGCCAGGCCACTCCGCCCGACGCGATCACGGTCGCGCCCGCCTTGACCGTCCAGGTGTCGTCGGTTTGTCGGTTGATCCCTCGCGCGCCGGCGACCGCACCTTGGTCGTCGATCAAGAGCTCGAGGGCGGGGTTCTGATCGAGGATCTTCACGCGCTTTTGCAGCATGACGTTGCGCAGGATCCGCATCGTCTCCGAGCCCTGCAGTCCGCGATAGCTGCCCCGGGTCGAGCGGTCCCAGACCGGGATGTCGTAGCCGGCCCACTCCCAGATGCGCGGCGCACGGTCGTAGGTGATGTCCAGGAGCCGATCCCACCAGCGATGCTGGGCCAGGAATCCCCCCATCGCGTAGCGCTCGAACTTGACCGGATCGCGCAGCTCCGCGATCGGAGGCAGCACCTTGTGGCCGGAGGTGCTGGCCGCGAACGCGCCGCTCGTGCCCACGTAGCCCTTGTCGACGATGACGACCTCGGCACCGCGTTCGCGCGCTGCGATGGCCGCCCACGCGGCGGCGGGTCCGCCGCCGATCACGAGTACGTCTGTCTTCAGCTCGAGTCCTTCTTCATCCAGGTTGCTCATTGGCTCTCCCTTGAATCCCAGGTTACAGAGCTCAAACATCTCCACGGAAAACCGCTCCGAGGGGACAACTGGCTTGCGAGCGCGCGGAAGCAGGCTGCGCGCGTGGGCCAGCCTCCGAGACGACCGTACCCCATCGCGGTCCGTTAAACGAGACGAATGTCCTCCGTCGGCGCATGGGAGGCAGGCGCAGCTGGCGCGCGTCTGTCTCTCATAGTAGACATGCCAGTCATGGGGAGCTTGATCAAAGAATGGGTCCGCTACGGCGACCGCCAGCAGCACCTCGGTTACCTGACGTACCCTGCGCGCGCGCAGTTGCCGCTGCCCGCCGTGTTGGTGATCCAGGAAGCGTGGGGCGTCGACCGGTTCATCGAGAGCGTATCGCATCGGCTAGCGCTCGCGGGCTACGCCGCGTTTGCGCCCGATCTGTACGCTGTAGAGGGCGCGCGCCCGCCGCTGCTCACGCGCGAGCGCGTCGCGGAGCTCCAGGGGTTCGTGAATGAGCTCCCGCCCGGCGTGTGGCAAGACCAAGCGAAGCGCGACGCGGCGATCGAAGCGCTCCCCGAGCCGCAGCGCGGCACGATCCGCGAGACGCATGGCGCGTTCGTGAAGGCGCTGGCGAGCGACGCGCATTTGCCCGTCCTAGAGGCGGCGACGGCGCACTTGCGGACGGAGGTGGCGGCGACGCGCGGGCAGAAGATCGCGTCGCTCGGCTTCTGCTTGGGCGGTGGCCTCTCGGGCAAGTTGGCGGTGCGCGATCGCGATCTCGCGGGCGCGGTGATCTTCTACGGCACGTCGCCCTCGGAAGAGCAAGTGGCGCAGATCGAGGCGCCGATCCTCGGCCTCTACGGCGGCGAGGACGCGCGCATCAACGCCACGATCCCGGCCTTCGCCGCCGCGGTGGAGCGTCACGGCAAGCGCTTCGAGCAGCACGTCTATCCGGGCGCGCAGCACGCGTTCTTCAACGACAACCGCCCCTCCTACAACCTGCCGGCGACGCGCGACGCGTGGGTGCGCGTGCTCGGCTTCCTGCAGCGTGAGCTCGCGTGAGCGAAGCTGGCGGTGCCTAGTCTCGGATCATAGACAAGAGCTTCGGGGGTCCGCATGTCATCGAGTCCACGAATCGAGGCCGACGAGCAGCAGCTGAACGCGGATGTGCTGGTGATCGGCGGCGGGCCGGCCGCGGCGTGGGCGGCTTGGGCGGCATCCGAGCAGGGCGCGAAGGTGATCGTCGTCGACAAGGGCTACCTCGGCGCGAGCGGCTCGGCGGCCGCGAGCGGCAACGGCGTGCTCCTGGTGCCGCCAGAGGACCGCGAGCGCGTGATCGCGGAGCGCGCGAAGACCGGGCAAGGCATGGTCGACGTCGCGTGGCTCGAGCGCATGCTCGCGTGCACCTGGCAGAGCATGCCGCTGGTCGAGCAGTGGGGATACAAGTTCCCGCAGCGCGATGGTCGAGCGATGCGCGGCAGCTACTACGGTCCAGAGTACATGCGCGTGCTGCGCAAGCGCTTGCTCCAAGGGGGCGTGCAGATCCTCGATCAGAGCCCGGCGCTGGAGCTGCTGGTGGGCAGCGATGGCGCGGTGGCCGGCGCGCGCGGGCTCCGTCGGCAGGAGCATGCGTACTATCGCGTGCGCGCCGGGGCGGTCGTGCTCGCGACGGGCGGCTGCGCGTTCTTGAGCCGGGCGCTCGGCAGCAACGTGAACACGGGCGACGCGTTTCTGATGGCGGGCGAAGTCGGCGCCGACTTGTCTGGCATGGAGCTGAGCAGCCAATACGCGATCTCGTCGGCGCTGAACGCGACCGCGACGCGCGGCGTGCCGTACGGGTGGGCCACCTTCTACGACGCAGAGGGCAACGAGCTCGGCGGGGTCAACACCGGGCGCGGCGACGGCGACTGGTTCTTGCCGCGCGCGCTGCTGCGCGGGCCGGTGTACGCCACGCTGAATCGCGCCACGCCGGAGGTGCGGGCGGTGATCGAGAAGTCGCACTTCATCGCCTTCCTGCCGCTGCGCAAGGCGGGCATCGATCCGTACACGCAGCGCTTCCCGGTCACGCTGGTGCTCGAGGGCACGGTGCGCGGAGCGGGCGGCGTGCGGCTCGTCAGCGACGAATGCGCCGCCAGCATCCCTGGCTTGTACGCGGCGGGCGACGCCGCGACGCGCGAGCTGATCGCGGGCGCGGCGAGCGGCGGCGGCGGACCGAATGCGGCTTGGACGATCTCGAGCGGGCAGTGGGCCGGCGCGGGCGCCGCGAAGTTCGCGCTCGCGCTCGGAGCGCGCGCGAACGAGCGCAAGGCGGAGCCGGCGGGGCAGGTCGGCCTCGCGCGCCACGCACGTGGGGAGCGCGGCTTCGATCCAGACCGCGTGATCCGCGGCGTACAGGATGAGCTGTTCCCGCTCGCCAAGAACTACTATCGCACCGAGGCGGGGCTCACGGACTCGCTCGCGAAGCTGGAGCAGCTTTGGGGCGAGCTGCGGGAGACGCCCAAGCTCGAGAGCGTGCGCGAGGTCGAGCGCGCGCGCACCGCGGCCAGCCTGCTCGCCGCCGCGCGTTGGTCGTATCGGAGCGGCCTGCGACGGCGCGAGACGCGCGGGCTGAACCGCCGCGCCGACCATCCCACGCTCGATCCGAAGCAGACTCACTATCAGGTCACCGGCGGCCTGGATCGGATTTGGATTCGCGATCAGCCGGTGCGCGGCGCGTCCGCAGGGGAGGCACGAACATGATCGAGCTCGTCAGCGAGTCGCGCTGCGTCGGCTGCGACATCTGCGTGAAGATCTGCCCTACGAACGTGTTCGATCCCGGCGACGGCGCGCCGCCGACGATCGCGCGCCAGCAGGACTGCCAAACCTGCTTCATGTGCGAGGCCTATTGCCCTGCCGACGCGCTCTACGTCGCGCCTGAATCAAACCGTTCGGTCCCGGTCCAAGAAGATGCGCTGGCGGACGCCGGTCGGCTCGGCGAGTACCGCGTGATCCTCGGCTGGGGACCCGGCCGCCACAACAACAGCGATCAAGACACGGCCCATCTACTGCGCGGGCTCCGAGGCACCCCCGTTCGCTGACGACTGCGGGCCATCGAGCACCCGTACGGGCAGGAGCACGTCCCGCGGCCGTCGATGGCTCATGATGCTGGCTTCACGGCGATCGACCCGCGCTCACTCGAGGCGCGCGGCGACACCACGAAGATTGTCACCTTCTGCAGCGCCTCAGCATCCAAGGCGGCACATCCCGGGCGGATGCCGTCGGCGGTGTCGCTTACCAAAGCGCGTGCCCGTCGGTTTCGGGCAGCTCGAGATCAAGCCACTTGGCGATCGTCGGTGCGATGTCCACGAGGCGCGCGCCAGCGCAAGCTGGCGAGGCGCCCCGAGGGCCGCCCAACGCCCCGGAGCACGGGGGATCCCCGCTCGCCGCCGCGTGTCCAGAATCAAAGACAACGCTCTTGCGTGGAGCGGGCTCTCGTCTACAACTCGGGCACGTGGCACGGGAGCGTGCCGCGCGCGTTCTCAGGGCGGGGTGAGACTCCCCACCGGCGGTGAGTACGAGCGATCGTGCAAGCCCGCGAGCGCCCGGCCGCGCAAGCGGACGGGTCAGCAGATTCGGTGCGATTCCGAAGCCGACGGTCATAGTCCGGATGAGAGAGAACGGGTCTCCTCGCTGCGGCCAGCTCGGCTGTCTCGAACGCCCGTGCGCCCCCGGGATCGCCGTTCGGCGAGGAGTTTCATCATGGGTCCATCTGCGTCGCCTTCTCGTATTGCTCCTAGCGCAGCCCGCGTCGCCTTCGTGCAGGCCACCTGGCACCGCGACATCGTCGATCGAGCGCGCGTCGGCTTCCTGGAAGAGATCACCCAGCTGAATATCCCGAGCGAGCGAGTCGACCTCTTCGAGGTCCCCGGCGTGTTCGAGATTCCGCTCCACGCCAAGCTGTTGGCGGAGAGCGGTCGCTACGCCGCCGTGGTAGCTGCTGGCTTCGTCGTGGACGGAGGGATCTATCGCCATGAGTTCGTGTCCAGCGCCGTGATCGACGGCCTGATGCGCGTGCAGCTAGACACGGGCGTGCCAGTGATCTCGGTCGTCCTCACCCCGCAGCGCTTCCACGAACACGAAGACCACCGCCGCTTCTTCCTCGAGCACTTCGTGATCAAGGGCCGGGAGGCGGCACGCGCGACACACCGCACGATCGAGGTCCTCGCCAGGCTGCGCGCGATCGCGCCCGCCACAGCGCTGCCCTGAGCAGTGCAGCATCCGGCCCGTCTTCCGCCACGCGCCGAGGCCTGGCTCGCCGGAGGCGGTCCCGGCTTGCGCCAGGCGCGTTCATCGGGTGGACAGCGGTCGCGACGCGAAGCGCGCGCAAATCGCGGAGGCGGTTGACCGAGGAGAACGGTCCGCGCTACTCGTGAGCATCACGACGCG
>CAZYWR010000504.1:0-4287 GCA_964651185.1 uncultured Polyangiales bacterium | reverse complement strand
TCTTCTTCGACCGGCCATCGCGAGCGCTCATCGAAGCCCTCGACGCGCTGCTCTCGGCCTCGGATCCAGCCTCGTCTCGCCCGACCGGCGAGGCCAGCTCATGACCGATCTCCTGCAGCAGCTCGAACGCGGCGGGGCGCTCGAGCCGCTCGACGTGGAGCTGGCGCGCGCGCTCTGCCGGCTCTCCGGCGAGAGCGCGCCCGAGCTCGCGCTCTCGGTGGCGCTCGCCAGCCGCGAGGTTCAGGCCGGTCACGTCTGTGCCGACCTCGCGCGGCTGGCCGATGCGCAGCTGCTCGACAGCGCGGGCGAACCGCTCGGTCCGCGGCTGCCGTCGCTGGCGGCGTGGCTCGCGCAGCTCGGCCGCTCGGCGCTCGTCAGCGCGAACGGGCTCGCCGATCCTGCGCGCCCGCTCGTGCTCGAGGGTTCGCGTCTCTATCTCGCGCGCTACTACGATCACGAGCTACGCGTCGCGCAAAGGCTTCGCGAGCTCGCCGAACCTACGGGCTCCCAGAGCGCGCCGCCCCCTGCGCTCCTCGCGCAGCTCTTTCCAGGCGCGGCCGATGCTCGCGATCTGCAGCGCGATGCCGCCCTCGCGGCGCGCCAACGCCGCTTGCGTATCATCGTTGGCGGTCCGGGCACGGGAAAGACCTCGACCGTGGTCAAGTTGCTCGCGCTCTTGGTCCACGACGCCCTTTCGGCAGGCCGGCCGCCGCCGCGCACGCTGCTCGTGGCCCCCACTGGCAAAGCGGCGCAACGTTTGAGCGAGGCGGTCGAGCGCGCCCGCGCGGCGTTGCCCATCGAAGATGCGCTCAAGCAGGCGATCGAAACGCGCGCCTCGACGTTGCACCGTGCGCTCGGGCCCGTAGAGGGCTCGCTCACGCGCTTTCGCCACGGCCCAGGGCGCCCTCTCGAGTGCGACCTCGTGCTGCTCGACGAGGCCTCCATGGTCGACCTCGCGCTGATGCGGCGCTTCCTCGATGCCGTGCCCGACCACGCGCGCGTCATCCTACTCGGAGACCCCGATCAGCTGGCCTCGGTCGAGGCGGGCGGCGTGCTCCACGACCTGTGCTCGGCCGCTCGCCACGACCAGAGCCCGCTCGCGAGCTCGCTCAGCCGTTTGCTCGAGAGCTATCGCTACCCGCGGGATAGCGGGATCGCGGCGCTGGCGCGGGCCGTCCACGCGCAGGCGGCGGACGAAGCCCTGGCCGTGCTGCGCGCCGGCTTCCCCGATGTGCGCTGGCAGCCCGCGCTCGCTCCGGGGCAGCTCGGGCGCGCGCTCGAGCGAGAAGCGCGAGACCACTACGCGGGCCTGCGCGCGCGCGACCTAGAGTCGCGCTTGGACGCGCTCGACCGCTTCCGCGTGCTGTGCGCGCATCGCGCGGGTCCCGCCGGCGTCGAGGAGCTCAACCTGACGCTGGCCCGCGCGCTCGGCCAACGCGCGGCGCGCGCGCAGTCCCGCGTCGATGTCCGCGCTCCCCTCGAGAGCCACGCCGGGCTTCCGCTCTTGATCACACAAAACGACTACGCGACCCAGCTCTTCAATGGCGACGTCGGCGTCGTCCATCTCGAGCTCGGACCGCCGCGCGAGCTCGTCGCCTGCTTTCGCGCCCCCGAAGGTCGCATCCGGCGCATCGCGCTCGCGCGTCTGCCGAACCACGAGAGTGCCTACGCCATGACCGTACACAAGAGCCAAGGCTCCGAGTTCGATCACGTCGCGATCGTGCTGCCGGAGCGCCCCTCGCGCATTTTGTCGCGCGAGCTCCTGTACACGGCGATCACACGCGCCAAGCGGGGCGTCAGCATCTACGCGAACGAAACGGCGCTGCGCGCCGCGATCCATCAGCGCGTGGAGCGCAGCAGCGGCCTGACCGAACGCCTGGCGCGCTGAGCGAGCTGCCGGCGCGCGCGGGCGCCTGCTCAGTCGTGTACCGTCACGCTGATCATCTGGACCGGCGTCTTGGGGCGATCGCGCGCGTCGGTCGGGGTCGACTCGATCTTCTTCGCGACGTCCATGCCGGAGGTGATTTTCCCGAACACGGGATGGCGCGAAGGGCCCGGCGAGAACCAATCCAGATAGCTGTTGTGCACGGTGTTGATGAAGAACTGACACGAGCCGCTGTTGGGCCGGCCGGTGTTCGCCATCGAGAGCGTGCCCGGCTCGTTGGAGATCTTGGCGTCCTCCGGGTGCTCGTCCTGGATCGTGCCGTGCGGCGAATTGCCAGTGCCCGCGCGCGCGTCGTTCGGATCCCGCGAGTTGGGACAGCCGAACTGGATCATGAAGTGATTGATGACCCGGTGAAAATGCAGGCCATCGTAGAAGCCCTCCTTCGCCAGCCGGATGAAGTTGCCGGCCGTGATCGGCATCTTGTCGACGAAGAGCTCGACTTCCATGTCGCCGAGCGAGGTTTTGAGCGTTGCGGTCGGATTCGCCATGGCTCCTCTCGTACCGGCGAACGACGCGTTCGGCAAACCGGAATGGCCCACCGCAAGGCCGCCTTCGCGGTCTGGCGGCAGCGCGGCGCCCCCAATGCTACATGAGCGAGCGGGCACCGGCCCAACGGTGCGCTCGCGGTACGTCGCCGGCGCGGAGGAGACGCCATGCTCGCCGAAATCGAAGCTCGCGTGCGCGCGCGCGAACGCCTGACTCAGGCCGACGCCCGCTGGCTGTTCGAGCGCGCCGAGCGCGCCGATCTCGCTCGCCTGGCCGGCATCGTGCGCGCCCGCTTCCACGCGCCCGACGAGGCCACCTATCTGATCATGGCGATCGTCAACTACACGAACGTGTGCGTCGCCAAGTGCGATTACTGTTCGTTCTACCGGCTGCCGGGCGCCGCGGACTCGTACCTGCTCGGCTTCCCGCAAGTGGCCGCCAAGGTCGAGCAGCTGCGCGCGCTCGGCGGCACCTTGGTCGGCTTCAACGGCGGCTTCCACCCCGAGTGCGATATCCACCATTACGCGCGCTTGTTCGAGCAAGTGCACGCGCACTATCCGGACCTCGAGTTCTTCGAGATGACGGTCGCTGAGTTCATGTTCGCCTGCAAGATCGCCAAAGTCTCCTACGACGAAGGCGCGCGCATCTTGAAAGACGTAGGCACGCGCTGGGTCACGGGCGGTGGCGCCGAGGTGCTCGACGAGGCATTCCGCAAGCGCCACAGCCCCGGCAAGTACAAGGTCTGGGATTATTTCAAAGCGCAACGCGCGATCCTCGACGCCGGGATGGGCAGCACCGCAACCATGGTGATCGGCTTCGGCGAGCCGCTCGAGGAGCGGCTCAACCACCTCGAAGCGTTGCGCGCATTCCAGGACGGCGTAGGGGGACGGCTCGCCAGCTTTCTGTGCTGGACGTACAAGAGCTACGGCAACGAGCTCGGCGGCGCGGAGATCTCCAACGAAGAATACCTGCGCTGGCTCGCGGTCTCGCGGCTTTACCTCGACAATTTCGTGCACATCCGCACCAGCGTGCTCACCAAAAACGAGGGCGCGCTCGAAGGTCTGTCGTTTGGCGCGAACGACTTCGATCTGCCGACCGAAGACGAGGTCACACAGCGCGCGGGCGCGCACGTCAGCCACGCCTTCGCCCAGATCCTGCAGCACGCGGCCCGCCTCGGCTTCCGCACCGTGCACCGCAAGGGCCTGCCGCTGCGGCCCGACCCCGAGCGGCCCTACGAAGCGAGCGGCCTCAGCGATGAGCAGGTGCTCGCGCGCCGCGCGCCGCGCGCCGACGTCGCACTCGAGCGGCTCACGCGCTCGCCTGCGGCTTGATCGACGCGCATGCACAGCTCCGCGCTGACCAGCGCCATCTTCGCCGCCACGTACCTGCTGATCGCCTGGCCGCAGCTACCGCTCTTGCCCATCGGGCGTCCCGCGGCCGCGCTCGCGGGCGGGGTGCTGATGGTCGCGATCGGCGCGCTCACGCCCGTGCAAGCTTACGACGCGATCGATGGCAACACGCTCGTGCTGCTCGTCGCGCTGATGGCGCTCAGCGCCTTCCTCGAGCGGGGCGGTCTGTTCGCGTGGTTCTCGCAGCGGGCGGCGCGCAGCACGCTCTCGCCCGGCGCGCTGCTCACGAGCTTGGTCTTCGTGGCCGGCGCGCTCTCCGCGCTCTTGCTCAACGACACCGTTTGCCTCTTTCTCACGCCCGTCGTGTGCGACGTGTGCGTGCGCCGCGGGCTGCCGCTCGGTCCATTTCTCTTGGCCCTGGCGACCTCGTCGAACATCGGCAGCGCCGCGACTTTGGTCGGCAACCCGCAAAACATCTTGATCGGCAGCCTCGGCCCGCTCGACTTC
>CAZYWR010000503.1:0-5853 GCA_964651185.1 uncultured Polyangiales bacterium | reverse complement strand
CGGACGACGAAGTATGCGCGCAGTTCGTGCTGGAGTACTACGGACCCGGCAGCTTCATCCCGCAAGAACTCCTCTTGCCGGTCGAGATCGAAGCCATGGACGGCTTGGCCGAGCTCTTGTCCGAGCTGCGCGGCAAGAGCGTGAAGGTGCTCGCGCCGAAGAAAGGCGCCCGCGCCGAGCTCGTGCAGATGGCGCGCGACAACGCGAGCCACGCCTTCGGCGAGAAGGCGCGCGCCAAGGAAGACGTGGAGGCGCGCCTCTCGGCGCTGCAACAGCGGCTCCGCCTCCCGCGTGTGCCGCACCGCATCGAGTGCGTCGACGTCTCGCACACGGGCGGGAGCGAGACCGTGGCGAGCATCGTCGCGCTCTGCGACGCGCAGCCCGATAAGAAGCGCTACAAGAGCTTTCACGTAAAGCGCGTGTCGGGCGGCGACGACTACAGCGCCATGTACGAGGTGTTGTCGCGTCGCTTTCGCCGCGGCAAGAGCGGCGAAGCCGGCTGGGAGCTCCCGGACCTGCTCGTGGTCGACGGCGGGCGCGGACAGCTCCGCGTGGCCGAGCAGGCGCTGATCGATCTCGGCGTGCGCGATCTTCCGCTCGCCGCGCTGGCGAAGGAAAAGCCGAACGCGCTCGGCGATAAGCTAGTCGACCGCATCTACCTGCCGGGCCAGAAAAACCCGATCGAGCTACGCGAGCACCACGCCTCACTCGGGCTCTTGGCGCTCGCGCGCGACGAGGCGCACCGCTCGAGCAACGCGCTGCGGCTCAAGCTGGGAAAGCGCCGGCGCATCAAGAGCCGGCTCGACGAGGTGCCGGGCATCGGCCCGAAGACCCGCGCACGCCTGCTCAAGTCGTTCGGCTCCGTGCGCGCCATCGAAGAGGCCGACGAGGTGGCGCTACGCGCGGCGGGTGCGACGCAAGCGCAGGCGCTCGCCATCTTGCGCACGTTTCACGGACCGCTCGCACCGGCGGTCGCAGGCCCGGCGAGCGCAGCCTCCGTCCACGAGCGCGCCGAAGAACTCTCAGAACCGTCTGCAGACGAAACGCGCGAAGCCGAAGAGACCGCGCTCGAGAACGCGTTCGTCGCAGCCCGCGCGAGTGAGCCGGATAGTGAGCAAGACAGCTTGCCTGCTTGAAAGACGCCGTTCGCACCCTTGAGCTCGTATCTTCCAGCGCGGCAATAGATCTACACTCTGCAAGCGATGCTGCAGTGCTCGGCGCGACACGTTCCCCGGTCCGGATGGGGTGTAAGCAGAGTTGCACTCTACTTCGCAAATCAGCTCCCCTATCCTGAAATTCGGCAAGCGCGCTGCGCACGATGAACAAGCACGTCTCGCTCATATTTGGGCTCTTGATAGGCATGCTCGGCGCAGCCCGCACGCAGGCCCAAAGCACGCTCGAGAGCGACGCGCGCGCGGGCGCGCTGCACGGGCAAAACACCGAGGGCCTGGCGAGCAACGGCTTGTGCGGGCTCGCTTACACTGCCTATCCCACGTGCCCCGAACGGATCAGCGCGGCGGCGAGCGCGGGCTACGGCTACACGGAGAGCATGGGCCCGGTTTCGGGCGCGCATCATCGGATGGCGGGCACGCTCGGTGTGGGCGTCGTTCCCTTGCCCTGGCTCGCGGTCGCGCTGCGCCTCGACTGCCGCCTCGACATGCACCCGCGCGACAGCCAAGGCAAAGACGTCACGGGCACCGGCGATCCCCGCCTGTTTTTGCGGGGCGGCCACGCGCTGACGCGGCGCCTTTCGCTGGGCGGCGAGGCCGTGATTTGGGTGCCCGGCAACAAGGCGCCTTCCTTCAAAGCGAACGCCACGACCGTCGACCTCAAGGCGCTCGTCGCGCACCGGCTCTCGGCGCTCTCGCTCACGCTGCTCGGCTACGCCGGCGCGCGCATCGATCAGAGCGCGAAGAGCGCGCCGGATCTCGCACGCTTGCGCCCCGGAGATCGCAGCGCGCTCGGCTTGAGCGACTCCGACGCTGTACTCTTGGGCATCGGTGCGAGCACGCGCGCGCTGGCGCAGAGCGAGCTCTTTGCAGAAGTCGCCGTGGATTGGTTGGTCGGCTCGAAAGCGCCCGCTTTGTCGAAGTCGCCCATGCGCGCCACCGTGGGCGGACGCTACTTCTTCAAGCACGCGCTGCAGGGCGAGCTCACCGCGACGATCGGCCTGAGCGGACGGCCGAGCCTCGACCCGAGCGCCCCGCTCGTGCCGATCGAACCGCGCTTCATGTTGGGCGCGGGCCTGCGCTACGGCCACGCGCTGCACGCTCCCCCGCCGCCGAAGCCGGTGACGCCCGCGGCTCCCGCTGAAGTCGAAGCGCCGCGCGACGCCAAGCTCGAAGGTGTGCTCGTCGACAGCGCGGGCGCCGCGCTGCCCGATGTGAACGTGACGCTCCACGCCGGCGATCGGCGTGAGACGGCGATCACGGACGGCGCTGGCCACTACGCGTTCGAGCGCGTGCCGCTCGGCACCGCGGAGCTCGAGGCGACCGCGTCCGGGTTTGAGACGCAGACGTGGAGCGTAGAGGTCGTCCCGCACAACCCGCCGCTCGAACAGCGCGCGCTGGTGCAGAAGGGCAACCTCGGCACGCTGCGCGTGGTGACCCGCACCTTCGCGAGCGAGCCGCTCGCCGCGGCGATCGTGGTGCGCGACGCCAAAGGCAAGAAGGTCACCTCGGGCCAAGCCGGTACGAACGGGCTGTTCGAGTTCGAGCTCCCGCCCGGTCGCTACCTCGTGATGATCTCGGCGCCCGGCTATCGGCCGCACCAGCGCGAGATCCAGATCGAACGCTACGGCGTGGCGATCATGAACGTCGACATGCGCGCGAGTCATGAATAAGCGCTGGGTTCAGGCGGCGTTGCTGGCGTCGGGGCTGCTTTGCATCGCGCTCCTCTGGCGCTTCTGCGCGCACCGCGCGCCGCCCCCGATCGCCAGCCTCACCACGCTGATCGGCGCGGGCGTGAGCAGGGACGAGGCCGAGCATCCGCATGCTTGGCAGCCGGCCAAGCTCGGCGATGAGCTCCGCCTCGGCGACGGGGCGCGCACCGACGGCCAGTCCGCGGCAGAGCTCACGTTCATCAACGGCGCATCGCTCTCGCTGCAAGCCAACACGATCGTGCGCTTGCTCCCGGGCGCGGGCGGCGGGGAGACGGCGTTCGACGTGCAAGCCGGCGAGGCCATGCTGCGCGCGGGCGATCGAGGGCTCGCGCTGCGCACGCACGTGGGCCTCGCCACCATCTCCGCCCACAGTCAGATCGCGCTCACGCGCAGCGGCGACGCCATGCAGATCAAGGTGGCGCTCGGCACGCTCAGCTTTCGCGAGCGCGACGCGAACGTGGTGGCGCTCGGCGCCGGCGACAGCGTGAACGTCGGCATCGGCATGGCGATGCTCGACCTTTCGCGCGCGCAACAGAAAGGTCAAGAAGCGCCCGAGGCGACCAGCGCGCTCAGCATCGAGGTAGAGACCGGCGAGGCGCGCCTGCAGGCGCCGGACGGCAAGGTGCGAAACCTCGGCCCGGGCAAGCACGAGGTCCAGGCGGGCAGCGTGCTGCGGGTCACGCCGGGCTCCGCCGTGATGATCAAGCGCGGACGGGACGGCGCGCGCCTGCGCGGAGCCGGCGAGTTCGTAGTCGGAGTGGGCGACGCGCTGGCCGAGGCGCGCCAGGGCGGGATGGTGCTCGAGGCGCTCGACGCCGACCTCGAGGTGCGCGTGCCGGGCGGAGTCATCATCGCGCGCAGCGGCGGCGACGGCAGCAACGCGGAGCTGGCGATCGGTGCCGATCAGGGCGAGCTCAAAGTCGCCCGCGGCCGCGTGAGTACCCGCCTCCAAGGTCGCGAGGAGGAGCTGTCGGCCGGCGACCAGCGCAGCTGGCGGTTCGGGCGCGCCGAGGGCCCCGGCGGCGGCGAGGCCGGGCCGAACTACCGGAACATGCAGGTGCGCGCGGGCGATTCCTTCGTCGTGCACACGCCGAGTGCGCCGGTGGCGATCGGCTTCACGTTCGAAGACCGTTGCAAGGGCGAAGGTCTGCTCGAACTACTCGGCACGCGCCAGCAGGCTCGCGCCGAGGGCAGCGCGAACCTCGCGTTCGGGCCGGGCCTGCGCACGTACACCTTGCGCTGCATCGGCGCGAACGGCGCGCCCGGACGCATCGCGGCGCGCGGCAACGTGCAAGTGTTGATCGATGCCGGCACGCGCAACTTGCCGCCGCGTGCGCCGAGCTCCGACATCAGCGCGGACGGCCGCACCTACCGCATCTACTACCAGAACCAGCTGCCCGAGGTGCTCGTGCGCTGGCCGAACGCGCCGGAACAAGCCCAGTATCAGCTCGAGCTCGACGGCAAGCCCATCGCGCTCGACAAGCCGGAGTACGTATTCCGTTCTGGGAGCCTGCGCGACGGCAACCATACTTTGGTCTTTTCGGCGCAAGGTAGGCGTTCGCGTACGACCACCGTCGAAGTGGACTTCGACAACGCCGCCCCCAAGGCGAGCTTGAGCGCGCCCGACGATCGCGGCTTCGCGCCCGGTGACGCCGTTTCGGTCGAAGGTGTTGCACTACCTACATGGAAGGTTGAGCTCGAGGGTGGGACAATCCAGATGAGCGCGGGCGAGCGCTTTTCCGGGCAAGTCAAGACCAGTCCAGAGCATCCGGACATCGCCGTGCGCCTCAGCCATCGGCGACTCGGTACGCATTACTACCTGAGGCGAGCCTCGGGATCCCCATGAACGGCGAGCATTCTTCTACGAGCGGCAATCTGATCGGGACCGTCCTGCTCGGACGTTACCGCGTCGTTCGCGAGCTGGCCAAAGGCGGCATGGGGGTCGTGTACCTCGCGCGCGCGGAGGGCGCGGTCGGCTTCGTCAAGCCTTACGTGATCAAGCTGGTGCTGCCGGAGCACGCGGACAACCAGCGCTTCATCGCGATGTTCGTGCGCGAGGCCAACATCCTCTCGAACCTGCGCCATCCCGGGATCGTGAGCGTGATCGAGCTAGGCGAGCGCGAAGAAGACGGCGCGCTCGTGATGGTCCTCGAATACGTGCGCGGCTATCACCTCGGACAGTGGGCGAAGTACATCCGGCTCAAGCAGCGGACCTTACCCATCGAAGTGCTGCTGTTCTTGATGCTCGACGTGCTCGACGCGCTCCACTACGCGCACTCGATGGTGCATCCGGACGGCACGCCGATGCATATCGTCCACCGCGACATCTCGCCCTCGAACATCCTGCTCGACGAAGATGGGCGCGCGCGCCTGCTCGACTTCGGCGTGGCGCGCATGCGCGGCGGCGAAAACGACTACCACACGCAGGTCAAAGGCTTCGTCGGCAAGTTCATGTACAGCGCGCCCGAGCTGTTCGCCGAAGCCGAGGCGACCGCCCAGAGCGACTGCTATTCGTGCGCCGTGGTGCTGCACGAGATCCTGATGGGCCGCAACGTGTTCCGCGGCGAAAACCAGGCCGCCACGCTCAATCGCGTGCTCAACCACAAGCCGGAGCAGATCGAGCCCGTGCGCGGCGATGTCCCGCCCGGGCTCGACGCGGTGCTGCAGAAGGCGCTCGCCAAGGCGCCGCAAGATCGCTTCGCGAGCGCGCGCGAGTTCGCGGCCGCGCTGCGCGCGCTCGTGAACGAGCCCGAGAGCGAGATCCGCGCGCGCACCGCGGCGCTGCTCAAGGCCGACTTCGGGCAAGACATGGCCGAGATGCTCGGGCTCGAGTCGCTCGCTGACCGCGACGAAGCGTGGCGGCGTCTGAGCCACTCGCCGCTCACGCGCGGCAGCAGCGAACCCGACTCGCGCCCGGGCTCCTCGGACGCGACCGGACGCGCGCTGCTCGGCTCGCGTTCGCGCCCGCCGCC
>CAZYWR010000502.1:0-3002 GCA_964651185.1 uncultured Polyangiales bacterium | reverse complement strand
TCGCCTGCGGCTACGCGCTCTCGCTCGCGCGCCCCGCGTGGCGCGGGCTCGGCCACTGGCTCGGCGCGGGGATGCTCGCGCCGGGCTCGCTCACGATGGTGGTCGGCTTCGCCCTGAGCATGCGCTGTCCAGCCGAGATCGCGCGCCCCGCGCTGGCGATCGCCTTCGTCGGCACGCTGCTCGGGGAGGCGATCGGACCCGCGGCGCTGAGGCGGGCGATGGTGCACACGAACGACCCGTCCGGCCCCCAGGGTGAGTCTCCCGAGCTCGCGCAGCCGGAGCATGCCTCGTGAGCGCCAAGGTGCTCAAAGGGGGCCGCGTCCGGCTGGGCCAGCTGCTCGCGCTCGGCGCAGTGGTCGGACTGTTCGCGTTGTTCACGAACTTGTCGCCGCCCGCGATCGGCCAGGGGCGTCTGGTGGCCGCCACCGGCTTCCTGTTGCTCGCCGGCGCGTTGACCAGCGAGCTGTTCGAGCCCGCCAGGCTGCCGCACCTGACGGGTTACATCCTCGCCGGCGCGCTCGCGGGACCTTACGTGTTGCATTTTCTCGACCACGCGACGGTCAAGCGCTTGGAGCTGGTGAACACATTTGCGCTCGCCTTGATCGCGCTGGCAGGCGGGCTCGAGCTGCGCGTCGCAGAGGTGCGCGCGCTCGCGCGCAGTCTAGGCGCCCATTCGCTGACGCAAACTGCGCTCGTGCTCGCGAGTCAGGCCGCGCTGTTTACGGCGCTCGCGAGCGAGGTGGAGTTCACGCGCGATCTCGCGTTGCGAGCGCAGCTCGCCATCGGCCTGCTCTGGGGCGTGCTGGCGGTGAGCCGCAGCCCCTCGGCGACGTTGGCGATCTTGGCACAGACCCGCGCCAAGGGGCCGCTCGCGCGCTTCTCGCTCGCGTTCGTCATGAGTTCGGACGTCGTCGTGCTGGTGCTCATGGCGGCGACCCTGACGTTCGTGCGGCCGCTGATCGAGCCGGGCAGCGCGATCTCGCTCAAGAGCCTGACAGCCGTGGGCCACGAGCTGCTCGGCAGCGTCTCGCTCGGCACGAGCTTGGGTCTCGTGTTGATCGCGTACCTGCGGCTCGTCGGAACGCAGGTGCTGGTCTTGGTGGTCGCGATCGGCTTCGCGCTCTCCGAAGGCTTGCGCTACTTGCGCTTCGAGCCGCTCCTGACGTTCCTCACGGCGGGATTCGTCGTGCAGAATCTGTCGGGCCAAGGCGATAAGCTCCTGCACACGATCGAACAGACCGGCAGCGTCGTGTTCGTGGTCTTCTTCGCGACGGCCGGCGCGCACCTCGATCTGCCGCTGCTCGCGCGCATGTGGCCGATCGCGCTCGCGCTCTGTGCCGGGCGCGCCGCGGCCACGTGGATCGCGCAGCGCGCTGGCGCACGCCTCGCGCGCGACGCTCCCGTGTTGGCGCGCTGGGGTTGGGCCGCGCTGATCTCGCAAGCGGGCTTGACGCTCGGTCTCTCGGCCGTGCTCGCGCGCACTTTCCCTGCCGTCGGGGAAGGCTTGCGCTCGCTGGTGGTCGCGACCGTCGCGCTCAACGAGATCGCGGGGCCGATCTTCTTCAAGCTCGCGCTCGAGCGCACGGGTGAGGTGCCGAAGACCCCAACCGCTGCGAGCACTCTCGATCCGATGTTCGCCATATCAGATACGCGTGAGTAAGCGCCGCTGCGCACACGTGCGTCTGGATTGCGACAAAGGGCGATCGATCTCGCAACGTCGAGCAGCGCAGCTTGCGTTGCTGTTGGATGGATCACAAGGGCACCCGGTTTCTGGGTGATAGCTCGCTGAACCGCGCGAAACGCGTCCGCAGCAGACGGTTTTGTGAACCTTTCGCGGACACTCCCGACACGTACTCGCCGCTCCCAACGCGGACGGTTTGAGTTGCGTGCGTTTGCCCAAGCCTCCGGGCTTGGACGCGCAGCTCGCCTTCCGCTGAGCAAAGAGAAAGCGAGCACTCGTGAGCAAGACGCAGTTCGATTTGTTACAAGTGGCGGTGGCGTGCGCGCTGATGGTCGGGTGTGCTGAGACCGGCGCAGCCGATGATCCTGCATCGACCTTCGATCCCGAGCACAGTCAGACCGAGCCTGAAGACAGCGGCACGGACAGCGGCTCGAGCACGCACGCGGCGGATGCCGCCGCGAGCGGCCGAGACAGCAGCGCAAACGCCGTCAGCGCCGCGCGCGCGGACGCGGGCGCCAGCAACACGCGCGCGGATAGCGCGGTCGCCGCCGATGCGGCAAAGGCCGCAAATAGCGACGCAGGCACCTCCGACAGCGTTTCCGCGTCCGACGCGAGCACGCCGAAGTCGACCGACGATCCCAGCGCCTCCGTTCTCGCCAAGGCGGGCAACCCCGACGGCAAGTGCTCGCAGGCGCTACCGCCGGAGGCCGCCGCGGCCGATTCGTCGAAGCCCACCACGGTGGTCGGCACCGGCACCTCTGCCAGCTGCACCGCGGACAAGCTCGCGGCAGCGATCGCCCAGGGCGGCGTGATCACATTCCAATGCGGCGATCAACCGACGACCATCTCGGTCGGCGCCACGCTCAACCTCCGCACCGATGTAAACACCGTCATCGACGGCGGCAACAAGATCACTATCGATGGAGGAAGTAAGGTCCGCATTCTGAGTTGGAACAGCGCAGACTGGCAGAACAACACGCACACCCTTACCCTGCAGCATCTCGTGCTCGCGAACGGCAAGGCGAGCGGAACCGATGTCATTCCTACACATCCCGAGCCGTGCTCGCAGGGCTATAACGATGGCGAAGGCGGGGCGCTCAACATGCGCGACGGCTCACTGCGCGCCATCGACGTCACCTTCCTGAACAACCAAGCGGCCGAGCTCGGCCCCGACACGGGCGGCGGCGCGATCTATCTGCTCGGCTCCAAGCCGGCCTACATCGTCGGTTGCACCTTCAAGAACAACAAGGCCGCCAACGCCGGCGCCATGGGCTCGCTGTTCACGACCAACTTCATCTACAACTCGCTCTTCGAAGGCAAC
>CAZYWR010000501.1:0-5851 GCA_964651185.1 uncultured Polyangiales bacterium | reverse complement strand
TCAAGGACGCGCTCGCCAAACAGCACGCGGCCGCCACCGACGGCGTGCGCTTCAAGATGGTGCGCGACCCGCGTGTCACCCGCGTCGGACGCGTGCTGCGCAAGTTCTCCATCGACGAGCTACCGCAGCTGTTCAACGTCTTGTGCGGCGATATGACGCTGATCGGCCCGCGCCCGCCCGTGTGGCGCGAAGTCGCGCGCTACGACAAGCGCGCGCTGCGCCGGCTCGAGGTCAAGCCCGGTATCACCTGCCTCTGGCAAGTCAGCGGTCGCAGTGATCTCAGCTTCGCGCAACAGGTCGCGCTCGATCTCGAGTACGTGGATCGCATCTCGCCGAGCGAGGAGCTCCGCATTCTCTTGCGCACCGTCCCAGCCGTGCTCACCGGGCGCGGGGCTTACTGACGAGCTCACCGCTGCACGGCCGCGCGGACCCGCGCGACCATCCCGCGGGTGACGTCGATCGGTCCTCGAGGCCGCGCGTCGCTCAGCCGTGCAAAACGGCCTCGCTCGGAGCGCGAGACGGGCGACCATCGTCCGGGCGAGGTGGCTCCTGCGCCGCGCCGTCGCCCGCCTCCGCGCAGCGCGCCTGCGCCGCAGCCTCCTGCGCGCCAGCTCCGTCGGTCGGCGCCTCACCCACGATGAGCTGCGCGTAGCGGCGGCGCGTGAAGTACACGTACGCCCAGTTGAACAGCACCGCGACGCGATTGCGGAAGCCGACCAGGAACGTGATGTGAATGGCGAGCCAGGCGAGCCACGCCAGGTAGCCGGCCATGCGCACCTTCTGCAGCAAGATGCCGACCGCGGCGCCGCGCCCGATCACCGCGAACGATCCGCGATCGAAGTCATGAAACGGCCGCATCGGCTCGCCGCGCACGGCGCGGACCAGGTTCTTCGCCGCGTGCTTGCCCTCGGCCATGGCCACCGGCGCGAGCCCCGGCACCGGCTTTCCGTCCTGCACGAACGCCGCCAAGTCTCCTACGACGAAGATGCGCTCGTGACCCGGCACGCATAGCTCCGGTGTGACCGGCACACGGCCCACCCGATCGAGCTCCACCCCCAGCGAGCGCACCACCGGCGAAGCGGCCACTCCAGCGGCCCAGAGCGCGGTTCGGGCGCGAATGCGATCTGAACCTGCCACCACCTCGTCCGCGCGCACCTCCGTGATTCGCGTGTTCGTGCGCACCTCCACCCCGAGGCGCTCGAGCGTGCGCTTCGCCTTCTCCGACAAGCTGTCGGGATATGCGGTGAGGAGCCGCGGCAGCCCTTCCACCAAGATGACGCGAGCCATTTGGGGGTCGATGTTGCGAAACTCGCGGGCCGGCGTATGGCGCGCGATCTCGCCGAGCGCGCCGGCCAGCTCGACCCCGGTCGGGCCGCCGCCGATCACCACGAACGTGAGCCACTCGCGCTGCCGCGCGGGGTCGGGCTCGCGCTCGGCCGCTTCGTACGCGTACAGAATGCGCCGCCGGATCTCGACCGCGTCCTCGAGAGACTTGAGCCCCGGGGAGCGCTGGGCCCAGTCTGCATGGCCGAAGTAAGAGTGCGTGGAACCGGTGGCGACGATCAGATAGTCGAATGCGATCTCCCGATCGCGCAAGCAGACGCGCCTGCGCGCTGGATCGATCGCTTGTGCTTCGCCCATCAGGACCCGCACGTTGGGGGCGCGCACGATCTGGCGGATGGGCCCCGCGATGTCGGCCGGCTGCAGCGAAGCAGTCGCGACCTGATACAACAGCGGCTGGAACAGGTGGTAGTTGTGGCGATCGATCAACGTCACATCCACGGGCGCGCGGCGCAGCCCGCGAATCGCCTGCAGGCCCGCGAAACCTGCGCCGAGCACCACGACGTGCGGCCGCCCCGCGCGCGCGTCTGGCACACCCGAACCGTGCTCGCGCGGATCGTCGGCGGAGCGCCGGCCGCGGGAGTCCTCGCTCGCTTGCGTGTTCGAATTCATGCTCAGCTTGGACGCACGATCCGGACCATGCGAGCGCAACGCCGGCGCGTGCGCGCTCGCGCCGTGAGGGGGCGCGCGTAGGACACAGTGCGCGCGTGCGCCGTCCTCTACGCGCCGCACGCGACGCGCTCCGGAGCGTGCGCCTCCGCCGTTTCGCCCCACCGTTTGCGGCTACGTGAAACCGTGCGAGCGGAGTTCGCGGCGTTCGCGAGCGCAGCTCGCAAGGAGTTCTCGCAATGGCCACACACGCCGCCACCCGCAGCAACGTCACGCGCCACGACAGCACCCGAGCGACGCATCGCACGGAGCTCCTCCGCTATGCAGTCCCGCTCGGGCGGTTCCTGCTCGCTCTCATCTTCCTCAAGTCGGCGCCCGGCCACTTTGCGCCGCGCGCGATCGAATTCGCGGCGAGCCAGGGCGTGCCGTTCGCGTACGTGACGGTGCCGGTGTCAGGCGCGCTCGCGCTGCTCGGCGGTCTCAGCGTCGCGATCGGATACAAGACCCGCGTGGGCGCGCTGCTCCTCGCCCTGTTCCTGATCCCCGTCACGCTGGCGATGCATCGTTTCTGGGAAGTATCGGAGCCGCAGATGGCGATGCTTCAAGAGATCATGTTCCTCAAGAATCTGTCGATGCTCGGCGGGATCATCTTGATCGCCTACTTCGGCGCGGGCCCGATCAGCTTCGACGAGGGAGCCGGCCGGCCCGCTGCGGTCGGGTAGCTTCTCCTCAGGCGTGCGCCGCGTGAGGCGGATGCGCACCAGGTCGTCGTACCCGTACGGAGATGGCGAGCCCGACCAAGAACAGGCCGAAGATGATCGCGTACCAGCCGAGCAGCCAGAGCATCGCGAGCGTCCCAGCCAGCGGCCGAACCGCCAGCACGACGCCAAACGCGATCGACGCCAAGCCCGCCGCGCCCAGCAGCCACTCGCCTTCCATCTCCTTGCGTAGACGGATTGCGCTCGCGATCTCCAACACGCCGGTGATGACCGCCCAACAAGCGATCACGTAGACGAGCACGAGGGCGGTGAGCCCCGGCCAGACCCAGGCCACCACGCCCGCGATCAGGTCGAAGATGCCCTCGAACCACAGCAGCCCGGTGCGCGCGTTCGTGCCGCGCTGGTTGATCGCCGAAGCGATCGAGAACACACCGTCCACGAGCGCGTACGCGCCGTAGAGAGCGATCAACACGGCCAGCGTCGCGCCCGGCCACATCAGCGCGAGCACGCCGAATCCCACGCTCACGACACCGCGCAGCGCGAGCAACCACCAGTTGCGTTTGAGCAGCTCCAACATGTGTTCCTCCGATTGCGAGCGCCCGTCTGCGGAGCTGCGAACTCCGTGAAAGCGCTCAAAGGCCCTCCGAACGAACGCGCCAAGGCGCGCTGAAGCGTCTTGGCGGAGCGCCCTACGAGAGCGTCTGCAAGCGTCCTTGCGAGCAGCGTGCCAGCGCCGCGAGGCGCAGGGCCTAGGGCGGCGCGCCTCTGGTTCAAACCGACGCGGGTGCGTGCAGCGCCAGCCATTTGATCACGTCGTCGCGGCGCGCCACGCCTACGAAATGGTCGTGATCGACCACCGGCACCGGGTCATGCTCGGCGAGGTGGCGCAGCGCCTCGAGCGCCGGATCATCCGGGGCGATCACGTGCAGCTGCGAACGCGGCACCATGACGTCGCGCACCCGCAGCTCCTCCCAGCGCTCGTGCGGGGCCGTGCGCACGTCATTCGTGCGCACCAGGCCGACCACCGCCCCCGCCTGCAAGACCGGGAACGAAACCTGGTCCGTGTTCATCACGTAGGCGCGTACGAACTCGCTGAGCGGCAGGTCTGGATCGACGGTCTCCACGCGCGACCGCATCAGATCGCGCACGCGCACGCTTTCGAGCGTCTGCTGCACGACCAACTGCTGATAACTCATGCGCGCGGCGTTGTTCAGGAACCAGCCGATCAACAGCACCCACAATCCTTGGAGCGGGCCGCCACCGAGCCATGGGAACGAGTAGCCGAACAGCATGAACGCGCCGAGCGCCATCAAGAGCCAGGCGAAACCTTGCCCCACGCCCGAAGCGACGCGCGTGGCCATGCGCAGGTTGCCCGTGAGCCACCAGAGCAGCGACCTCAGCACCCTGCCGCCGTCGAGCGGAAAACCCGGGATCAAGTTGAAGATGCCGAGGAATAGGTTCAGCGGCCCGAGCCAGAGCAGCAAGGTCGCCCCGGGGCGCGCGAGGCGCCAGAGCAGGCTCGGGTCTGCCATCAACACGTCCGGATCGATGCGCGCCATGGTCAGATAGCCGCCGAGCCATGCGCTCCCGATGCCGAGCGCGATGCTCGCCAAAGGCCCGACCACGGCCATCCAAAACTCGGCGCGCGCCGTGCGCGGTTCGCGTTGGATCTCGGCCATGCCGCCGAACACGAACAGGTGAATGCGCCGCACGCTCATGCCTTGGGCCTTCGCCACGAGCGCGTGACAGAGCTCGTGCAGCGCAATGGAAGCGACGAACGCGACGGCCGCGCACAACGCCACGGTCCAGCACAGCCACACCGGCCAGTCGGGGTGCCAGAAGGGAAACAGACCGCTGCCGAGGTTCAGCGCGATCAGCCCGAAGATGAGGAGCAAGCTGTAGTCGGCGACGATCGCGACGCCAAACGGCCGCCCGAGGGTCCATCCGCTGCGCAGCTCCCCGCTCGCGGCCAACGTTTTGGCCGCGTCGTTGGGACGCTTGTCGGTTGTCATACCGATACGCATCGCAAGCCGCGTGCCGCGCCCGCGGAAGACTTCGGGTCACAGCTCGCGGCCGATGTCGATGAACGCGCGCAGCGCGGGGGTCGGCCGCACATCCGCGCGCCAAATGAGGTTCACCGGCCGGCGCGGAGCGGGCGCCTCGAAGCGCACCTCCTTGAGCGTGCGGTCGCCGGGCAGTACCGAGCCCGCAGGCAGAATCGTCACGGCCAAGCGCGCCCGCACCAGCGCGCATAGTCCGCTGAGCGAGGCGATGCGCGCGCGCACTCTCGGGACGAAGCCCGCGCGCCGGCACACCTCTTCAATGGCCGCCGCGAAGAACGTGCCTGCCGGCACGAGCACGAACGGCTCGTGCGCCAGCGCACCGATCGCGATGTGTTCATGCGCCGCGAGCGCGTGGCCAGCGTGCACGACCACCACGAGCTCCTGCTCGCCGCAGCGCGCGCGCTTGAGCGCCGGATCGACCTGCAGCGCCCCGACCACCCAAGCGGCATCGAGCTATCCGCTCGTGATCGCGCCCGGCGCGATCTCCGAGGTCACGAGCGGACGATCGAGCGTGATCGCCGGGTAGCGCGCGAGGAAGCGCGCCACCCAGCGCGGCACGAGCGTGCCGGCGAGCGACTGCACACTGCCGACCTTGAGCCCACCCGCCGCGAGCCCGCGCAGGTGCGCGGCGTCTTGCGCGAGCGCCTCCAGCTCCGCCAGCGCCCGGCCTCCGCGATCGAGCACGCGCTCGCCGAGCTCGGTCGGCAGCACGCCGGCGCGCCGATTCGAGGAGCGTCGCCAGAGCGGCCCGCCGAGCGCCTCTTCGAGGCGCGCGATCGCGTGGGTCAGCGTGGGCTGCGAGACCTTCAGCTGCGAGGCCGCACGCGTAAGCGAGCCGTGCTCCACCACGGCCGCGAAGTAGCGCACGTCACGCAGGTCGGGATTCATTGATACGGCCAATCAATAACACATAAACGTTTCATTGGATCAATAGGCGGCGGGCGCGTAGTTTGGGCGAAACACGACGAGGATCCTCATGGGAAAGAGCCTGTTTCAGAAGGTCTGGGACGCGCACACCGTCCGTATCCTGCCCGATGGCCGGACGCAGCTGTTCATCGGCCTGCACCTGATCCACGAGGTCACGTCGCCGCAGGCGTTCGGCATGATGCGCGATCTCGG
>CAZYWR010000500.1:0-5818 GCA_964651185.1 uncultured Polyangiales bacterium | reverse complement strand
AGGCCCCGTGATCGAGCGATTCGTCCAGCAAGCGTCGACCTACGCGAGCTCGATCGACAACCAGATCTGGTTGATCACCATGCTCGTGGGGTTTTGGTTCGTCCTCGCGGAGGGGGTGTTCTTCCTGTTCATCTTCAAGTTCCGCCGCGTCGCGGGCAGGAGATCCCAGTACATCACCGGAGAAGAGAAGCATCAGCGGCATTGGATCAGCGTCCCCCACTGGCTGGTCCTGGTCTGCGACATCATCATCCTCGCCGGGGCCATCCGCGTCTGGTACGAGGTCAAGCAGGACCTGCCCGCGCCGCAGCGCACGGTGCGCGTGATCGCGCAGCAGTGGGCGTGGACCTTCGTGGATCCAGGGCCGGACGACCTGCTCGACACGGCGGACGACGTCAAGACCATCGACGAGCTGCACGTGGAGGTCGGTAAGGTCTACCACTTCAAGCTGACGGCCAAGGACGTCCTGCACAGCTTCTCGATACCGGCGTTCCGGCTCAAGCAGGACGCGGTGCCGGGGCGCGAGATCACGGGCTGGTTCAAGGCCAGCAAGACCGGGAGATACGACATCCAGTGCGCCGAGATCTGCGGCATCGGCCACGGCATCATGGGGGCGTCGATCCGGATCGAGACGGCGGAGGAGCACGCGGCCTGGGTCGAGGCCCACCGCGGCTCCGTTTATGCCCAGAGCGCGCCGGCGCGCGAGGTGAGTCCATGAGCTTCGTTCGCAAGTATCTCTGGTCGACGGACCATAAGATCATCGGCTTTCAATACTTGTTCACCGGGATGGCCATGGCGCTGTTCGGCGGCTTCTTCGCCTACGCGTTCCGGATGCAGCTCGCGTACCCCGGCAGCGAGATCCCCGGCTTCGGGGTCATGACGCCCGGGGAATACAACGCGCTCATCACCAACCACGGCGCCATCATGGTGTTCTGGGTGGCCATGCCCGTGCTGATCGCCGCGTTCGGCAACTACCTGATCCCGCTGATGGTCGGCTGCGACGACATGGCGTTCCCGCGCCTCAACCGCTTCTCGTATCAGATCTTCCTGCTCAGCGCGCTCTTGCTGTTCGCGTCGATGCTGGTGGACGGCGGCGGCTTCGGAGGGGCCTGGACCGCCTATCCGCCGCTCTCGGCCAAGAGCCAGTACAACATGACGCCCTTCGGCTCGCCGCTGTGGCTGATCGCGGTCGCCCTCGAGTTCGTCGCCTTCCTGTTGGGCGGCATCAATTTCGTCACTACCGTGATGAACTCGCGGGCGCCGGGCATGAAGATGTTCGACATCCCGATGGTGGTCTGGACCATCGTCATCGCGACCTTGCTGTTCATGGGCTCGGTGGGCCCCCTGGTGGCGGGTGCTGTGATGCTGCTGTTCGACCAGCTCCTCGGCACGGGCTTCTACGATCCGACCCGCGGAGGCGACCCGGTGCTGTGGCAGCACCTGTTCTGGTTCTTCGGACACCCCGAGGTCTACGTCGTCTTGCTGCCTGCCATGGGGATCGTGGCCGAGGTGATCACCGTCTTCGCGCGCAAGAAGCTGTTCGGCTACAAGACCGTGCTCTACACGGCGATCGCGACCGCCATCATCAGCTTCTTCGTGTGGGCGCACCACCAGTTCGTGGCGGGCATCGATCCGCGTATGGCCAACGTCTTCTCGGCCACCACGCTCATCATCTCCATCCCCATCGCCGAGATGTGCTTCGTGTACATCGCGACGCTGTACGGCGGCTCCATCGAGCTCAGCACGCCCATGCTGTGGGCGCTGGCCTTCCTGGCGGAGTTCATGATCGGCGGGGTCACGGGCATCTTTCTCGGGTCCAGCGGCTCCGACATCTACTTCCACGACACTTACTTCGTGCTCGCCCACTTCCACTACACGTTCTTCCCCATCGCGATCATCGGGAGCTTCGCCGGCATCACCTACTGGTTCCCTAAGATGTTCGGGCGCCACATGGACGAGACGCTCGGCAAGATCCACTTCTGGGGCACCGTGCTCCCCTTCAACGGCATCTTCATCCCGCTCTTCATCTGCGGCGCCGCCGGGGACCACCGCCGCATCTACGACTACCGGAACTTCCCCGATCTCGCGAAGCCCGAGCTCCAGGACCTGCGGGTGTTCGCCACCTGGTCGCTGGTGGTGCTGCTGTCGTTCCAGCTCGTGTTCTTCTTCAACTTCTTCCGCAGCATGCGGCGCGGGAAGAAGGCCGAGAACAACCCGTGGCGCGCCAACACGCTCGAGTGGTTGGCCGCTTCGCCGCCGCCTCACGGCAACTTCGAGATCTTGCCCGTCGTGTACCGGGGCCCCTACGAGTACGGTGTGCCTGGCCGCGAGGAGGACTACTGGCCCCAACACGTGCCCGCGGCCCAGTCGGAGGGCGCATGAAGCCGGTCGCGACCACGCGCAGCGCCACCGGCATCCCGACCGGCAGGCTCGCCGTGTGGTGGGTGCTCGCGTCCGAGATCGTGATCTTCGGCGGTCTGCTCGGCTCCTACGTCATGCACCGCGTCGGTCACCCGGAATTCGGCGACTACGCGGCGCACACCAACACCTGGGCGGGCGCGTTCAACACCTTCGTGCTCCTGACCTCGAGCCTGTTCGCGGTGCTCGCGCACAAGGCGGCCGAGCGCGGGGACGGCGCCAAGGCCGCCCGGCGCCTGCTGCTCACGGTGCTGGGCGCGGTCCTGTTCCTGATCGTCAAGGGGGCGGAGTGGACCCACGAGATCCACGAGGGCTACACGATAGGGAGCAACGCGTTCTGGTCGTTCTACTACACGGCCGCGGGCCTCCACGCCCTGCACGTGATCGCAGGCATGATCATCATGCTGTTCATCATCGCCGACGCGCGCAGGAACCGCGAGCTCCAGCGCGTCGAGCTGATCGGCCTTTACTGGCACTTCGTCGACATCGTCTGGATCTTCCTGTTCCCGCTCCTCTACCTCGCGAAGTAGGTCTTCCCATGACACAAGTCGAAGCGCGTGGGGTCGCGTACGAACAAAATGCGGCGGCCTCCGAGGCGGCCCACGGTCACGGGCCGCAACACGAGGACGGGGACGCCCCCTACATCCGAGTCTGGGGCGTCCTGCTCGCGCTGCTCGCGGTGAGCGTGCTCGGCCCGCTCCTGGGCGTCCCATGGCTCACCTTGATCACCGCCTTCGGCATCGCGATGGTCAAGGCGTACCTGGTCGCCAAGCGCTTCATGCACCTCGACCTCGAGCCGCGCTACGTGGTCTACGTGCTCGTCACCTGCGTCGCGCTCGCGCTGCTGTTCTTCGCGGGGACGGCGCCGGACGTCATGCGGCACCGGGGGCGGGGCTGGGAGAATCTGGCGGCGCAGTCTGAGGTCCAGCGGGCCACACGCACCGCGGCGCCGGCCTCCATGGCTCGTACGCCGGCGGCGCCGATGCCTCCCGAGCTGGCCTTCACATCGATCTGCGCCACGTGCCATGGCACCGAGGGGAACGGCGCCGGTCCCGCCGCGGTCGCGCTCAACCCCAAGCCGGCCAATTTCCAGTCGCCGGAGTTCTGGCAATCTCGCGACGTCGCGCACATCGCGAAGGTGATCCGGAACGGAGGCGCATCCGTGGGGCGTTCTCCGCTGATGCCCTCGTTCGGCGCGCAGTTCGACGAGAAGGCAGCGTTGGCCCTCGCCGAGTACGTGAGCTCACGCTTTCGGCCGAAAGGCGCCGAGTGATGAGGCGGGCGAATCCCCGCGGGATCTGGCAGACCGCGTGAGACCAGCGCCGAGCCGCGACGTGTCCGCGGCTTCGACCTGGTAAGCTTGGACGGACTGGAGGTATGTAGTGGCCGTGGTGAGCCTCACTCGCCCGTCAGGGACGAGCGCGTGCGTGGACTGCCCCGCCCGCCAGCGCGGCATGCTCGCGACCTTCGCCGGCAAGGCAGGGGAGTGCGAGGGACGTCTGGAGTGCATCGCGCTCGACGAGCGCGCCGAGCTGCCTGCGAGCCTGTTCACGCGCTACGCCTTCGGCATCGTGCGCCGCGGCGTGCTGGTGCGCGAGCGCTTCGACCCGAGCGGCGGGCGCACCGCGGTGGACGTGGCCGGGCGAGGGGCTTACGTCCCGCTCGGCCTGGCGCGGGGGAGCACGGGCTACGCGGCATCGCGCGTGCTCCTGTGCGTGTACCGCGAAGCCAACCTCGAAGGCCTCGCGGGCGAGGGCGCGCTGGGCGACCTGATGAAGCTGTCCAGCGAGACGCTGGAGCGGGTCGAGCGCATCGCGGAGGCGCGCGGCCGCCCCAGCGCCGCTGCGCGGATCGACGCGCTCTACGGGACGCTCAAGGAGTATCTGGGGCCCCACGGCCTGGAGGATCTCCTGCAGCGCGACGTCGCGGCGCTGCTAGGCATGCGCACCGAGACCGTCTGCCGCGTCCTGCGCGCGCGTGCATCGAGTCCGATCGCGTGAAGCGATAGTACGGCGATCGCGTGGTTTGATCCGCGGCCGCGCGGTCGTCACAGCGATCGCGGGCCGCCCGCGTTGGCGGCCGCTTCATTTTCAGCCTGCACCACAAGCGCTATGGTTCGCGCGCGCCAGCGCGAGGAGACCCCGAACATGGCCGACGACGACGTCGCGAGCTCGACCCGCGCCCGGGGGAGCGTGCCACCGGTCGCGGGCAGGCTGGTTCCAGGCGAGAAACTGAACGACCGTTTCCTGATCCGTGAGCTGGCCGCGAGCGGCGGCATGGGCTCGATCTATCGCGCACGAGACTTGCTCAACGGCGAGCTGGTCGCCGTCAAGGCTTTGGCGGAGGCGCGCAACCCGAGCCGCTTTTCGCGTGAAGCCAGCGTGCTCGCCAGCCTCCAGCACCCGGCGATCGTCCGCTACATCGCGCACGGCGCGTCGAGCGCAGGCGTGCCGTTTTTGGCGATGGAGTGGCTGGTCGGCGAGGACCTCTCGCAGCTCCTGCGCCGGCGCGGCCTGCGCGTGGACGAGAGCCTGCGGCTCTTGCGCCGGGTCTGCGAGGGCCTGGCGGTGGCGCATGCTCGCGGCGTCGTCCATCGCGACATCAAGCCCAGCAACCTGTTCGTGGTCCAGCACGACCCGGCGGCCGTGAAGATCGTCGACTTCGGGATCGCGCGGCTGAGCTCGGCCGAGCACACGCTCACGCGCGCGGGCGGTACCTTGGGCACGGTAGGCTACATGGCGCCGGAGCAGGCCATGGGCGCGGAGGACGTCGACGCGCGCGCCGACATCTTCGCGCTCGGCTGCGTGTTGTTCGAGTGCCTCACCGGGCGCCCCGCCTTTTGCGGGCAGCACGACGTCGCGGTCTTGGCCCAGGTGCTGCGCGGAGATCCGCCGCCGTTGAGCGACCTGCGCCCCGAGCTGGGCGAGGAGCTCGCCCGCCTCGTGCGTCAGCTCTTGGCCAAGGAGCCGTCCGAGCGCCCGCAGGATCTGGCCGCGCTGATCGCGCTGCTCGACGGCTTCGGCGACGCGCACGGCGGTCCGCCGCTGCTCCAGGTCCGCGATGCCAGGCGCCTGACCGGGTCGGAGCGGAGGATCGTGAGCGCCGTGCTCGGGCGCACGCGCGGCGTGGCCGCCGATACGCTCGCGTCCGAGCTGGTGAACGCGGAAGCGACGCAGCTGCAGGCGCTCGCGCAGCGCTTCGGTGCGGAGCTCGTGCCGCTGCCAGGCGCGGTGCTGCTCTTGATCTCGGGCAAGGGTGCGGCCAGCGACCTGGCCCAGCGCGCCGCGAGCTGCGCGCTGGCGCTGCGCGCCTCGCGGCCGGACCTGGCGCTGGCGATCGCGACCGGCACCGTGGACAGGTCGAGCCGGGTCCCGGTCGGCGGCGCGATCGATCGCGCCGCGTC
>CAZYWR010000499.1:0-1680 GCA_964651185.1 uncultured Polyangiales bacterium | reverse complement strand
ACACGCCCCCCGCGGGCCCGAACCCGACGAACCATGAGCTCCCGGGGGCCGCTGGTCGCCCGCTTCGAGGTCGACCCCCGCGAGCAGCGGTTGCTCGCTGGGGTCCGCGCCGGCATGGCCCTACTCGCCGGGGGCGCGGCGCTGAGCATGCTCTTCGGTGCCCTACCCTGGCCGATTTTTCTGGTCGCCGTGCTGGCGCTCTTGCTCTCGGTGGTCTGGGTCCGCCAAGCCGTGCGCCTGCGGCGTGTGCGCCCCGGTGTGCCGCCCGACGTACTGCTCGTGCACGAAGGTGGGTTCGAGCTCACGGAGGCGGGGCGCTCCAGCTGGCTGACTTGGGCCGAAGTCGAGCGGGTCGAAGTGGACGAGGAGCGGCTCGAGGTGCTCGTGATGCGCCGGGGCGCACCCGCGCTGCGCATCGAACCGCGCAACCGCGGGGTTGAGATCTACGAACTCGTGCGCACCTTGGACCAGGCCCGTCGGGCTGCCCCGGCCGGTTGAGCGAGGGGTCTCTGCGGCGAGTCGGCACGCCCGGTTGGCGGCCATCCAAAGACGCGCGGTAGAATGAGCCGCTGGCGGATCCCCCGCCCGGGGAATCTCGAGGAGAGGACGATGACTCCGAAGTATGACCACGACCCGGACGTGGTCACCGAGTCCGAGACTCGGACCGAGCTCAAGCGCCCATCCCTGTACAAAGTGCTCATGCACAACGACAACTACACGACACGGGAATTCGTCGTGGAGGTCCTGCGCGCTGTTTTTCACCACACCGAAACGGACGCCACCCGCATCATGCTTCATGTCCACCATCAAGGCGTCGGGGTCGCAGGCGTGTACCCTTTCGAAGTCGCCGAAACGAAGGCCCGTAAGACTGAGGAGCTCGCACGCGAGCATGAGTTTCCCCTCAGGCTCACCCTGGAACCGGAGGACGATTGATCCATGGCACAGCCCCCCATGATCACGCGTGCGCTGCAGATCGCCCTACGCAATGCCTTCGAGGAGGCTGCGCGCTACCGCCACGAGTACGTCACGCTCGAACATCTGCTCAACTCGCTGGTCGATGATCGCCGCACAGGCCACGCACTGACCGCGTGCGGCGCCGACCTGCGCAAGCTGCGTAAGCAGCTCGAGAAGTTTCTCTCCGAAGAAGTGGAGAAGCTGCCCGAGGACGTCGAGGTACCTCCGCAACAGACGCTCAGCGTCGAGCGCGTGCTCCGGCGCGCCGCGATTCACGTGATGAGCAGCGAGCAGGAGGCCATCGACGGCACCGCGGTGCTGATCGAGATCTTCGAGGAGCCGGAGTCGTTCGCCGTCTACGTCCTCAAGAAGGCGGGCGTCACCCAGTTCGACCTCAAGCAGTACGTGTCGCATGGCATCGTACCGGGCATGAACGAGATCGAGCTGCGCCCGCAGCGCGATGGCGAGTCCGGCGAGGAAGACGAGGAAGACGCGCAGCCCTCGCCGCACAAGAGCCCGCTCGAACAGTTCACGACCGACCTGGTGGCCGAGGCCGAAGCGGGCCGCATCGATCCGCTGATCGGTCGCGACCGCGAGCTCGAACGCACCATCCAGGTGCTGTGCCGGCGCCGCAAGAACAACCCGATCTTCGTAGGCGACCCGGGCGTGGGCAAGACCGCCATCGCCGAGGGGCTCGCGCTGCGCATCCACCAGGGGAAGATCCCC
>CAZYWR010000498.1:0-1672 GCA_964651185.1 uncultured Polyangiales bacterium | reverse complement strand
GAAGCGCGCGTGCTCCCGGACCGCCACGTGTACGTACGCTTGCGCGTGTTTCAGGAGACGACCGCCAGCGAGCTCGCAGACGTGCTCGACGAAGCGGTCGAGAACAGTCGCGCCCAGGGCGGCGTGCGCGGCGTGCTGCTCGATTTGCGCGACAACCCCGGCGGGCTGCTCGATCAGGCGATCGCCGTGGCCGACGAGTTCCTAGAGGAAGGCGTGATCGTGAGCACGCGCGGCCGGGGCGGGCGCGAGCTCGCCGTCGCCAGCGCGCGCAAGAGCGGCACGCGACCCAACTGGCCGATCGTCGCGCTCGTCAACGGCTACACCGCCTCCGCCGCGGAGATCGTGGCCGGTGCGCTGCGCGATCGCCGGCGCGCGCTGATCGTCGGTACGCGCACGTTCGGCAAAGGCAGCGTGCAGAACGTGATCGAGCTGCCGGATGCGAGCGCGCTCAAGCTCACAGTGGCGCGTTACTACACGCCGAGCGGCCGCTCGATCCAGGCAGAGGGCATCGAGCCGGACGTGGTGATCGAGCAGACGGCCTCACCGGCGATCGATCGCGGCGCGGGCTTCAGCGAGGCGAGCCTGGAGGGGCACCTCGAGAACGAGCGCGGCCCGGCGGGCGAACAGCGCGCCCTGCCACGGTCGGCGCGCCGCGACGAAGCAGCGGCGCAGGGCGCTGCGGCCTTCGCCGATGATTTCCAGGCGCGACTCGCGTATCAGACCTTGCGCGCGATCGCCCTCGACCGCGAACAAGCGCGCGACAAGCCTTGAGCGCTCCCGCCAGAGCGCGCCTATTTGGGTGAGGGACACGCGCGCCGCCGCCCCCGCGGCTCGTCCTTCAGAGCGAAGCGATGCCGCTCAAGTGGACGATGCGCAGCACGCTCGGCTTACCGCCCGGATCGGGCACGCTGCAGCTCACCACCTTCGCGGCCCCTACCAACACGCGCGCGCACTGCTGCGGGTCCAGGCCGAGCGCGGTGGCGACCGCGCGATCATCGGTGGCGTCGAGCATGGCGGCTCGGGCCTCTTTCGGGTCGCTCAGCTTCTGCACGCGCGCGTGCGTGAGCGCTTTGGCCTCGGGGAGCAAGGTTTGCTGCACCTGCGGATGAAAGAAGACGCTCGCCTGTGCGCAGTCCACCTGACAAAGCGCGCTCACCTGGGCGAGCGACTGCGCGATCGAGGTCTGCCACGCGGCCGCTTCCGCGCCGCTGTCGCTGCTCCCCTCGGCCAGGAGCGCCTTGAGCTTGTCGGCGAGCACGAAGTAGAGGAGCCCACCGATCACGCAGGCGAGCAGCAGCACGGCTGCGCAGCCGAACGCCAGGATCTTGCCGGGGCTGGGCTTCTTGGACGCTGGCGGGAACGTGCTGTCGACCCCGGCGCCACCGCCCAGGCTCGGGTAGCTCGGGGTGCCGCCGTGACTCCAACCACCTGTGCTCGGGCTCGGCGTGCTCGGACCGGGCATGCTCGCGGTGCGGGCGCGCGGCGGCTCGTCTGCGCGCGGCGCGCGCGGCGGGCTCGCAGGCTCACGCGGGGGCGGCGTGAACTGCGCGGCCGGCCCCTGAACCGTGGGGGCCTGCGCGAAGTCGCTCGCGGGCCGGGGCGCGGCCTCGGGCGGGCGCACGGGCGCGTGGCCGAGCATGGTCTTCTGCATGCTGACGTTCCGTGGGGCCTC
>CAZYWR010000497.1:0-2176 GCA_964651185.1 uncultured Polyangiales bacterium | reverse complement strand
CGTCTCGCTCTTGCGCTGGGCGCTCCTGCGCGTGCAGCAGGCCCTCGAGTCGCTCGCGCTAGCGCGCGCGCACACCGGCGTGGTTGGGCGGAAAGGCGGGGGGAGCTCGCACGCGGAGCTGGCTGACGCGCTGCTCGCGCTGGCGCAGCTCGTCGCCGGCACCCGGCGCCGGCTCTCGCCCACCGTGGAGGTGGGCGCGCCGAGCCTCGGCCACGCCACGCTGGCGTTGGGCGCGGCCTTCGATCAGGCCGTCGCCGCGCGCGAGCCCGAGCACCTGAGCGCGCCGCTCGAAGCGCTTACGGCCGCGCTGACGCTCGATCTGCCCGAGTTGTTTTCGGCGCCGGTGCTCGAGGTGCTGCGCGCGCTCAAGACCTTGCCGGTCTTGCCGCCACGTGCGGCGGCGGCAGGCCGGCGCCGCGACACCCCGCGTTCCGCGCCCCCGGGCAGCGAACGGCGCCTGCCCGCCTGGATGCCGCTCAGCCGCATGCTGGGCGGCTTCTACGTGCTGCACCCGATCGGCGAAGGCGGCTCGGGATCGGTGTTCGTCGCGCGCCGCGCCGAGCAGCGCAACGACGCGCAGGCCGAGACCTTCGCGCTCAAGGTCCCCGAGTACGACGGCCGCGTGTCGCAGGTGCTCTCGGAAGCCGACTTCCTGCGGCTCTTTCGCGAGGAGGCCTCCGCGCTCTTGGCGCTCCCCGAGAGCGAGCCCAGCCTGGCGCGCTTCGTGACCTTCGACGCGGGCGTCAAGCCGAAGCCCATCCTGGTGATGGAGCACGTGCGCGGTCGCAGCCTCGAGAAGCTGCTGACGCGCAAGAACCTGGACCTGCGCGCGGTGTTCTACGTGCTCGCGGGCATCGGACGCGGTTTGAGCGCCATGCACCGCGTGGGCTTGGCCCACCTGGATCTCAAGCCCTCGAACGTCATCGTGCGCGAGCACGGCACGGCCGTTCCGGTGCTCGTCGACTTCGGGCTCGCCGGGCGCAGGCTCCGGCCCGGCTGCGGCACCGCCAACTACGCGGCGCCCGAGGTCTGGACCACGGCCACGCGCACCGACGCCGATCCGCGCCCGGCCGACGTGTACGCGTTCGGTTGCGTCGCCTACGAGCTTTTGACGGGACAGCTCTTGTTCGAGGGCGAGTCGGATCGCGCGGTGGTCTCTGCGCATCTGGCGCACGACGGCCGGCCGCCCGCGATCGAGGCCTTGCTCTCGCGCGCAGCGACGCGTCCGCTCGGGGCCTGGCTCGCCAGCTGCATGCGCCAAGAGCCCAAGGACCGCGCCGCGCTGCCCGAATTGGTCGGCCAGCTCGCCGGCCTCGAGGCCGCCTACGCGAGCCAAGCCTGGCCGCTCAGTGTGCCGCGCGCGCCCGCCGCGCGCTGAACGGCGAGCTCAGTTCTGCGGACAGTCCGTGCCGCACACGACGACGCCGTTTCCGCAGCTCATCTCGCCGTCTGCGCAGCTCGCAAAGTGACAGATCGTCGTGGTCCGCGCGCAGGCGAGGGTGCACTTCGCGCCCTGGTCGCAGATCACCTGGTCGCAGGTGCCGCCGAGGCAGAAGAAGCTGCACGCCGAGCCATCGAAGCACTCACCGGCGCAGCGCGAAGCGAAGCAGCGCGTCGTGCAGCGCGCGTTCTTCGTGCAGTTCGCGCTGCACGAGCCTGCCGCGATGCAGGCCGTCTGGCAGCTCGTTCCATCGGGACAGCTCGTCGTACACGCGGCCGCGTTCGTGCAATCGAAGGTGCAGTCGGTGGCGTTGCCGTTCCCGGATGTGTCGCTCGGACAAGTCAGGTCGCAGGTGGCGCCCGCGTCGCCGCAGCCTTGGAGCAGGCCGCAACCGCCGTCCGGACACACCACCGGCGCGCCGCCCTCGCCGAATCCGAATTCGGCGTCGAACTGCGCATCGGGCGGGCCCGCGTCGTCGACACTACCGTCCATGCCCGCGCCGGCATCGTCGCTCGCGCCCGCCTCGACGGCGCCGTCCGGCACGGCGCCGTCGAACACGCTTCCATCCATGTCGGGGCCGGCGTCGTCGATCGCGCCGGCATCGCTGTCTTGGCCGGCGTCGCTGGCGCCGCCGTCGCGCGCGCTCGCGTCATCGACTGCTCCGCCGTCGCGCGCGCTCGCGTCATCGACTGCTCCGCCGTCGCGCGCGCCCGCATCGCCCGGCCCGCCGTCGCG
>CAZYWR010000496.1:0-1655 GCA_964651185.1 uncultured Polyangiales bacterium | reverse complement strand
TCACGCGACGCGCGCCCCGCAGCACGCCCCCGTCCAGCGCGGGCTGCCCCGACCTCGCAGATACGAAAGCGTGAGACGAGCGAAACGTCGGACCGGAGCTTAAGCTGTCGGCATGGACGCTCCAGCTCGGATTTACGTCATCGACGATCCGCGTTTCGACGCGCACGCGGCGACCACGCCGCATCCCGAGCAACCGGCCCGCCTCGGCGCCATACGCCGGGGGCTGGTCAGCGCGCTCGCGGCCGGCGGCGCTGCGCGGTTGGCGCCTCGCCTGGCGAGCGACGAGGAGCTCGTGCGCGTACACGCGCGCGATTACGTCGACACACTCGAGCGCCTGCTGCAGCAGGGCAGCGGCTATATCGACGAGGACACGTTCATCTCCGAGGGCTCGCACGAGGCGGCCTGGCTCGCGGCCGGCAGCGCCGCGCTGTTGGCCCAACAGTTACTGGCGAGCGACTCGGCGGCCGGCGTGCTGGCTGCGCGGCCGCCCGGACATCACGCCACGCGCACCACGGCGATGGGCTTTTGCTTGCTCAACAACGTCGCCGTCGCCGCAGCGGCGGCGCTCGCAGGAGGCGCCCAGCGCGTCGCGATCCTCGATTGGGACGTCCATCACGGCAACGGCACGCAGGCGATCTTCGAACAGGATCCGCGCGTGCTGTTCATCTCGCTGCACCAGTGGCCGCTCTACCCGGGGACCGGGCGCAGTGAAGAGATCGGGCTCGGCGAAGGGCGCGGCACGACCGTGAACCTCCCGCTTCCGCCCGGCGCGGCCGCGAGCGAGTACAGCGCGGCCCTCGCTCGCGTGGCGCTGCCCGTGCTGGAGCAGTTTCGCCCCGAGCTCCTGTTGATCTCGTGCGGCTTCGACGCGCACGCAGACGACCCGCTGGGCGGCATGCGCCTGCGCGATCAAGACTACGGCGCGCTCACCCGTATCGTTTGGGAGCTGGCCGTACGCATCGGCGCGCCGCGGCTCGGGCTGCTGCTCGAGGGCGGCTACGACCTCGGCGCGCTCGAGCGCGCCGGCCGCGAGGTCGCGCGCGCGTTGCTCGGCACCCACTTCGAGCTCGACCAGGGCGCGATCGCGAGCGAGGCCGAGCGCGCTATCGACGCCAGCCGGCGCGCACTGGCCGCGTCGTGGGAGCTGTGACCGACACGCCGGAGCACGCAGCCTCTCGCCCTTCGCAGCGTGTCCATCGAGCGCAATGTCGTGCAGCGGCCGCTCGTGCCCGCGCTCGCGAGAACGCCTCAGGAGCCCGTGAGGTGCGGCGGTCACTACTCCGCGGCGGCGGGCAGCTGCGCGCGCAGCGCTTTCGTGAGCGACTCGAGTAGGTCCGCCAGTGGCGCCGCCAGCTCGGGCGGAGCCTCGATGCGCACCCCGCCGTCCGCCAGCCGCGTCACGGACAAGCCGACATTGCCGACTCGGGAGCTCCCCTCTGGCTTTTCGACGACATCGCAGGCCTCGGCCTCGCCTTCGCTCCCTGCCGAAAGCGCTGCATCGGCTGGGCGCGAGGTCTCCTCGGGCGGGTCGGCCTCCTCGGGCGGCGAGCTCGCACTCCTCAGGTCGTTCGCTCCCTCCGGCGCGCGCGCGACCTCCAGCCCGTCTTCGTCGTCTGGCGCTGTGGCGGGCAGCGTGACCGGCTCGACGAGCCGCT
>CAZYWR010000495.1:0-3117 GCA_964651185.1 uncultured Polyangiales bacterium | reverse complement strand
TTCGCGGACATTCGCCGGGTGGTCGAGAGCGCGCTGGAGGTGCCGCTCGAGGAGGCGTTCGCTTCATTCGAGCAAGAGCCGCTCGCGACCGCCTCGATCGCGCAGGTGCACCGCGCGCTGACACACGAAGGCGAGCGCGTCGTGGTCAAGGTGCAGCGCCCCGGCATCGAGGAGGTGATGCGCGGCGATCTGAGCCTGCTCTATTTGGTCGCGCAGGTGCTGGAGGCGAGCATCGACGAGATGCGGCTGATCGGCGTGACCGACATCGTGGTCGAATTCGAGCGGGCGCTCTTGCGCGAGCTCGACTTTCGCGAAGAGCTCGGGAATTTGCTGCGCATGCGCGCGCTGCTCGATCCCGAGCGCTCGGTCACGGTGCCGCGCCCGTACCCGGAGCGCTCGGCGAAGACCGTGCTCACGATGGAGCTCTTCGCCGGCAAGTCGGTGCGCACGCTCGAGCCGGGCAGCGCGCTGGCCAAGCACGCGGTGGACGAGCTCCTGCACTCCTTTTGCAAGCAGGTGTTCGTCGACGGCTTCTTTCACGGTGATCCGCACGCCGGCAACATCCTGTACGCGGAGGACGGGAAGCTCTGTCTGCTCGACCTCGGCCTGGTCGGAACGCTCACGCCCGAGCAACGCGCGGACGTGGTGGCGCTCTTGATCGCGACCTTCGCGAACGACAGCGCGAGCATCGCGCGCATCCTGCTGAAGATGGGCACGCCCACGCAGCGCGTCAGCTTGCTGGAGCTGCGCACGGAGATCGAGCGCATCCGCGGCAAATACCTCAGCGACCGGGGCGTGAACGAGCTCGATTCGTCCGGCTTCGCGCAGGAGTTCACGGAGGCCGCGCAGAAGTTCCGCATCAAGTTGGCGAGCGAGTACTCGCTGCTCATCAAATGCGTGGCCACGCTCGAGGGGATCGTGCGCGCCCTCGACCCGCAGGCCGACGTGGTCGGCATCGCGCGCCCTTACATTCAGCACACGATCGCCAAGCGCCTGTCGCCGCACGATTTGTTCCGCGAGCTCGCCTCGGAGGTCAGCACGCTGGGGTCGCTCGCGGTGCGCATGCCCGAGCACGTCGATCAGCTGCTCCACGACTTCGAGACCGGCAACCTGCAGATCCGCGCGGTCACGCCCAAGCTCAACGCGCTGCCGTGGGTGCTCCATCAGTCGGCGAGCCGGCTCTCGTTGTCCCTGTTCGCGTCCGCGATGAGCCTGTGCGCGGCGATCGTGCTGCCGCGCGAGCTGCACGACACCTTGCGCTTGGTGCTCGCGATCGTGCTCGCGCTCACCGCCGCGGGCGCCTGGTGGATCCTACTCGGCTGGCATTTCGTGCGCGGGCGGCCGATCAAGCTCACGCCGCTCATGCGCTGGCTTCGCCGCAAGTGAGCGCTTGCACGGGAGAGCTCACGAAATGGCACGCGCGCGTCACACGTCGCACAGAGCGCCAGGATCTCGCGCGCATGGCGCTCGTTGGAAGGGAACGGTGAGCTTTCTCGGGCGGCGGAGACGCGGCGTTTTCTTGCGAACCCGGTGCCACCGTCTAAGGTCGGCGCGATGACTGGACTCCGACGCGCCGCCGATCGAGCCCGGACCGAAGTGGGTGAACCAGTGCATGTGCACGCCGCGCGTCCCGCCATCCTCGTCAACCCGGCGGCGCGACGCCTTCAGCGCGCGCCGCGCCTGCTCGACGCGATTCGCGCGCTGGCCGGTACGTCGGCCGACGTGATCGTGCCCGACTCCTTGCCAGGGCTCGAGAGCGCCGCGCGAGAGATCGTCCATCGTGGCGTGGAATCGCTGCTGCTCGTCGGCGGCGATGGGACGTACATGACGGCGCTGAGCGCGCTCGACCGCGCGCGCGGCGTCCATCCGCTGCCCGCCGTCGCGCTCGCGAACGCGGGGACCATGGGGACCGTGTCGCGCGGCTTAGGCGGCTCGCGCTCCACGCTCCGAGCAGTGCGCGCGTTCTGTGAGCGTCGTGCGCCTACGATCGCCGCACAGCCGACGCTGCGGGCCGTCTGCGATGATGGTTCGTCGCGCGTTGGCTTCATCTTCGCCACCGGACTGGTCGCGCGCTTCTTCGAGAAGTACGACGCCGCGGGTGGTGGCGTGCTGGCGGCAGCGTCCATCGCCGCGCGCCTGTTCGCGGGAGGCTTGGTGGGAACGCGCTACGCCGCGGACGCGCTCGCGCCGATGCCGGGCCGCGTGTCCGTGGACGGGCGACAACTCGAGCCTCGCGCGTGGGGCGTGATCGTGTCGAGCGTGCTCGAAGACGTCGGACTCCACATCCGCGCCACGTATCGCGGCGGGGAAGACCCGATGCGTCCGCACGTGATGGCGACGCCGATCGGTCCGCGCCAGCTCGCGCTCAACTTCCCGCGCGTGCTCGCGGGCCGCAGCGTTATCGGCTCGGGCACGTTCGACGGTTTGGTGGAGCGTTTTCAGCTCGACTTCGGGGAAAACCCGGGACCGTGGATCTTCGACGGCGACACGATCCGATCGCGCACGGTCGAGCTCTCCGCGGGCCCGATCTTGCGGCTGATGCGCGGCGTGTAGCGGCCGTCAGGTCGCGGGCCCGATCTTCACGTTCATGTCACGCCGCACGTCCGCGAAAGCGCGCGTGGCGAACCACAGCATCAGCCCTGGCGCCAGGCGCTCGAGCCACCACATGATTTTCCACCAGCCCGGCACCACGATCACCGGCACGTTGCGCAGCACCGCCGCGATGGCCTGCCGCGCGCACGCGCTCGGCTCGATCGGTCGCATCTGCGCGAACACCTGATCCAGCCGATCCTGACTCAGGATGTCGAACTTGGGGCGACCGTACTTCCCGCCGCGCAGGATCGGCGTGCGCACCGCGCCCGGGCACAGCACCGAGACGCGCACGCCGTGATAAGCCGCCTCGACGCGCAACGCTTTAGACAGGCCGACCACGGCGAACTTGCTCGTGGCGTAGCTGGCGCAGCCCGCCGACGCGATGATCCCAGCCATCGAGGCGGTGTTGACGATGTGACCGAAGCCCTGCGCGATCATCACCGGGTAAGCGGCCTGGACGCCGTAGGCGACGCCGCGCAGGTTCACGTCGATGACATCATCCCAGTCCGCCGCCGAATAAGATTC
>CAZYWR010000494.1:0-5064 GCA_964651185.1 uncultured Polyangiales bacterium | reverse complement strand
GCCGAGCAACGCGCCGAGCGTGCTGTACACTTCGTCGTCGGGCGGGGGATGGGCTGGGCCGGCCGGGGCCCCTTTGGCATGTGTTTTCTCCACCATGTTTCAACCCGCCACAGCGAAGCTCAACCCTCGACGCGATCGCGGCCGCGCGCCTTGGCCAGGTAGAGCTTCTGGTCTGCTCGCTCGAGCAGCGCGAGCGCGTCCTCGCCCTGCGCCAAGGTCGCGATCCCGATGGAAACCGTGATGGCGCGCTCGAGCTCGCTGGGGCGCGCGGCGGCGATCATCCGCCGCAGCCGCTCGGCCGCGATGTGCGCGCCCTCGAACGCCGTCTCCGGCAGTACCACGACGATCTCCTCTCCGCCGTAGCGCACCGCCAGATCGGTCGGCCGCACCTGTTCCGACACCACGCGCGCGACCGTCGACAACACCAGATCGCCGATCACGTGCCCGAAGTCGTCGTTGAACCGCGTGAAATGGTCGACGTCGAGCAACAGCAAGGACAGCGGGCGCAGAGCGCGCTGGTGGCGGCTCACCAAGCGCGGGAGGCGCTGATCGAGCCAGCGCCGGTTGTACAAGCCGGTGAGCGCGTCGGTGTTCGCCTCGCGCTCGAGCATGCGGCTACGCTGCACGCTGGCCGAAAGCTGTTGGTTGTTCGCGCGCATGCGCTGCGCGAGCAGGAGCAGCAGGTTGACCGCAAAGGGATGGGACGCGGAGACCAAGCGCCAGAAGGTGGCTTCGTCGACGGCCAAGAGCCGCGCCGGCTCGGCCGTGACGACGTAGGCCGAGGCGCGCCGTGCGTCGATCACCGAGAGCTCACCCACGCTCTGCCCCAAGGGCAAACGCGCGACCGGGTCGTGCTCGCGCTCGAGGTACACGTCGAGGGCGCCTCGCAGTACCAGGTACATGGTGCGCTCGCTGCGCTGGGGCGAGATCAGCACCACCCCCGCCTCGTGCTCGACCACCGGGCAGTGCATGAGCAAACCGAACACGGATTCAATGGACACGCCGCCCAGCAACCAGACCGGCTCGAGCTCCTGTTGGGAGAGCGGTCTCGGGGAGTGCGCGGGCAGCAGCTCCGCGACGTCGCTGTTCCGCTCGATCCCCATCTCTCCCTCGTCTCTACACTACAATCGGAGGCGCACCGGGCGATACAAAGATGGTGAATTGGCCGCGCGATCCGCCCCCGCCTGCGGACAGCGTGAGGCGCTGCATGCGTAAGGCGGCCGCAAGCGCAATTGCGGAAATGCGCCGCGCCCGCTCAGCGCTTCTGCAGAACGCCCAAGGTGAGCGCGATCTCGACGAGCTCAGCGCGCGAGTTGATGCCGAGCTTCTGGTAAAGCCGCGCGCGGTAAGTATCGACGCTCTTCTTACCGATGCCGAGCTGCTCGGCAATCTCCCGGTGCGTCACGCCGCGCGCGACGAGCTCGAAGACCTGCCGCTCGCGCGGCGTCAGCACGGATAGGCGCTGCTCGGACGAAGGCGGCGCGAGGTAGGCATCCCAGCTTTGCTCGCCGAGCGCCGGGTCGAGGTAGGGCTCGCCGGCCATCACGCGGCGGATCGCGTCGATCACGTCGCGCGCGCTCCCGCGCTTCAGCGCGTAGCCATTGGCCCCGGCGAGCAGCGCGGCGCGTACATACTCGTGCTCCTCGTGCATGGTGAGCACGAGTGTCTTCGTCTCCGGACTGAGCGAGCGCATGGAACGCACCAGCTCGAGCCCGTCTTCGGCGCCGAGCGCGAGGTCGACGACCGCTAGATCGGGCCGTTCGCGTGTAAGCAATGCGGTCGCCGCGGCTTTGTCCGCGGCCTGTCCCACGCACTGCATGTCGTCCTGGTGCTGCAAAAACATCGCCAGGCCTTCGCGCAGCACGGGATGATCGTCGATGAGAACGACACGAAGAGGGCGACTCATGCGGGCGCAGTCATACTACGAGTCTTCTGCGCCGAGAGCCATCGCTTGCTGCACTTGACGATAAGACTCGGCTCCCGCAGCGTGGGCGACATGAAAAGTGAAGTCTCGCGCGCACTCTGTGAAATAGAACAGAGTGTCTCGTCCGACCAAGTAATTACCGATCCGGACGTGTGCGCGAGCTATGCGGGCGACGAGAGCGAGACCACGCCGCGGCCACCCGACGCAGTGGTACGTGCGCGCTCGCAAGCGGACGTGGTCGCCGTCATGAAGGCGTGCTCGCGCCACGCGGTCTTCGTGACACCGCGCGCCGGCGGTACCGGTCGCACGGGCGGCGCGGTACCCGTCGCGGGCGGCATCGTGCTCGCGTTCGAGGGCATGCGCAGCCTCGATGAGGTGCACCGCGGCGATCTGGTCGCCGTCGTGCAGCCTGGCCTCATCTTGGGGCAGCTGCACGAAGCAGTTGAGCGCGAAGGTTTATTCTACGGCCCCGATCCCAACTCGCTTTCGAGCTGCGCCCTGGGCGGCAATCTGGCGGAGAATGCCGGCGGTCCGCGCGCGTTTAAGTACGGAGTGACGCGTGATTGGGCGCTCGGGCTCGAGGTGGTCACGGCCGACGGAACGCCGCTTTCGCTGGGCAAGCGCACCATCAAAGGCGTGACTGGGTACGACCTCGCGGCGCTGGTGATCGGCAGCGAGGGAACGCTCGCGCTGATCACGCGCGCCACACTCAAGCTCATCCCGAAGCCCGAAGCGATCGCGACGCTGCTCGCGCTCTTGCCCGACGTACAGGCCGCAGCCCGGGCGCTCCAGGCGCTGGTGGGGCTCGGCATCATGCCGCGCTGCCTCGAGCTCCTCGATCATTCCACGCTCGATCTGGTGCGGCCGGCAGTCGCGTTCCCGATCGGGGACGAAGTGCGCGCGGCGCTCCTGGTCGAGCTCGACGGAAGCGAGTCCACCTGCCAACTGGACCTCGAGCGCGCCGGCAACGCGATCGTCGAGGTGGGCGCCGTGGAGGTGCTGGTCGCGCGGCACGGCGGCGAACGCGAGCGGCTCTGGGGCGCGCGCCGGGAGCTCTCGCGCGCGTTGCGCGCCTCGTCGCGCTACAAACTCGCCGAAGACGTGGTGGTGCCAAAGAGCCGCATCCCCGCCCTGCTCGACGCGCGCGAGCGCATCAGCGCCCGCTACGGCGTGCGCATGCCCACGTACGGCCACGCCGGCGACGGAAACCTGCACGTCAACTTTCTCTGGGACGACCCCAGCCGCGGGCCCGATGTGCACCGTGCGATCGAGGCGCTCTTTCGCGAAGTCGTCGCGCTCGGCGGCACGCTCACCGGCGAGCACGGGATAGGCGTCCTCAAAGCGCCCTATCTCAGCATCGAACAGAGCGCAGCGTTGATCGCGTGGCAGAAGCGCGTGAAGGCGCTGTTCGATCCGCAAGGCATCTTGAACCCAGGCAAGATCTTCGTGGACAGCCCCGTCCACGGCCACGGACCTTGTTGAGCGCGCCAGCCATCCCTTGAGCGAACGAGCAAATGCGGCGGACCGTTACGGTTGCGCGCGCTTGTTCGCCCAGTGCTCGAACACCTTGGTCGCGGCCCGCTCGACGGCCTTCGGCGCCTTGCCCACGCACACGATGTGGGTGTGCTCGGGCCGAACGACACGCCGCGCCACGCGCTTGAGATCGTGCAGCGTGACGCGCGCACATTCGTCCAGCAGCGGCCCGAGCGCCACGTCACGCCCGAACAGCGCCTGGGTGCCGGCGAACATCGCCATGTCTTCCGCAGAGTCGAGGATACGCCGCAAGTTCCAGGCGTAGCGCGCGCGCGCCTTGGCGAGCTCGGGCTCCGCGATGTCGCCGTCGCGCAAGGCGCTCATCAGCTCCAGGATCGCCGCCAGCGCTTCCGCGACCTTGTCGTGCTCGACGCTCGCGCCGACCTCCACGAGCCCGGTCTCCTCGTAGCTGTCGAGCGCAGCGAACGCCTCGTAGGCGAGCGCGCTCTCGTCGGTCATGCGCCGGTGCAGGCGCGTGCTCATGCCGTCGTCGAGCACCCGCAACAGGAGCTTGAGCGCCATGAACTCGGGATCGTCCCCGCCGAAGGCGCGGAAGCAGGCGCGAATGTCGGTCTGGCTCGCGTCGTTCTTGACGAACCAGAGATGGCGCTCGTGGCGCGCGGGCGCCGGCTCTTCGAGCAGCGTCAGATGTCCACGCGGTAAGCCCGCGAACGCGCGCTCGGCGGCCGGAAAGATCTCCGCCGCCGTCACGGCGCCGCTGGCGACCAAGACCATGTTCGCCGCTCCGTAATGCTCCCGCAGGTGCTCGTGCAAATGCGCGCGCTCGAGCCGCTCGACGTTCTGGGCGTCGCCGGTGATCTTGAAACCGAGCGGATGAGCGCCGAACACCAGCATGCGCGAAAGGTTCTCGGCGTCGACTTCGCGCCCGGACGCGTCGAGGTCGGCCAGGATCTCCTCGCGCACGATCTCCTTTTCCAGCTCGAGCTCCTGGAAGCGCGGCCCGCGCAGCAGCTCGGCCAAGAGCTCGACCCCGCGCTCGGCCTCCTCCTTCGGCACGCTGATCTGATACTGCGTGAAGTCCACGTACGTGGCGGCCTCGAGCGTGCCCCCGAGGCTCTCGGCGGCCAGGCTGAGCTCGTACGTGCTGGCGAAGCGCGGCGTGCCCCGAAACAGCATGTGCTCGAGAAAATGGCTGATGCCGTTGCGTTCGCGGTGCTCGTAGCGCGGCCCGACCTTCACGAACAGCGACAGCGTCGCACCCTGTAGATGCGATTGCGGCACCACCAACACGCGCAGCCCGTGGCTCGCCGTCCGTTCGAGCGGCAGCGGGAGCGGCGCTGGTGCGCTCACAGCGATGCGGTCTCCTCGGACGCCGAGTAGGCGATCGCCTCGGGGTTGATGCGCACGCTTCCACTCTTGTCGGCGCGCTGGCGCAACTCCACGATGTAATGATCGAGCACCTCGACGCGCTTTTTGCGCAGGAGCGCGTCCGTGAGCCGCTCTTGCTCTTTCCCGGCGAAGCTCTCTCGGTCCGGCCGCGTGCGGGCGTCGAGCCGAAACACGATCCAGCTGTTGCCCGCCCTGACGGGCGCGCTCGGCAACGGATTCTGCTCGCTCAACTCGAAGGCGGCAGCCGCCACGGCGCC
>CAZYWR010000493.1:0-9768 GCA_964651185.1 uncultured Polyangiales bacterium | reverse complement strand
CTCGAGCTGAAGCTGTCCGTGATCATCCGTAAAGCGCGTCAGCACTTCCCCGTCTGTCAGCAGCACCTCGAGCCGCAGCCGCGGCACTGGGTTCCCGGCCTCGTTCGCTACCTCCACGCGAACGAAACCGCGCGGCGCCCGCTTGGCCTCCTCGGTCGCCTTACGAATATCCCGCCATGGGTCCGGCAAGGGCTCAGGTTTTCGCTCAACCTGTTTGCGCCTGCAGATGTAGAAGCGCGCGAATTGAGGCGGCTCGCCGGGCTTGCTGAAGATCGTGCCGAGTGCCTCTTCCTTGAGCCTCTCGATCATCTGCCGGTCTTCCTGTTGCTCCTCGTAGCTTCCCGGACAGTGGAGTGCACTTGTGAAACCAAGGAGCACCTCCCGTGCGACCTCGCGCAAGAGTTCTCGGCCGCGGTGGTCCTGCGCAAACTCGTCGAGTGCGCGCGCGGCGTGCCATAGGTCGAGCACCTCGCTGTCCCGCAGCCGAGGATCTTTCTCGCGGGAGCGCGTCCATTCCCACGGATGCACGATCACGTAGTCGAGGCCCCAGCTGTGGCAGAAGTCTGCGAACATGGTCCGTCGGTCTCAAATGACGTTTCCGGTCGCCGAGAGCAATCGCCCCGCGCGGTGAATCGCGGGCCACGCCGACCATGAAGCCTGGTCAACCTCGACCCACCCGTGCGCGCGATGGCGTTTGGACAGGTTCAGGGGGCGAGGCCTCGCTGCACGGCGCGGTCCCATTGGACCGAGCCTGTGTCGTGCTATCGGCACGGTCGCGGCTGAGCGCCCGACGAATCTCGTTGCGCGTCATGGGCCCGCGCATGAACGACATCATCAAGCGCTCCCGTCCTGGCGCGGCACAAGATTGCCCCGACACGAGGGTGCCGGCCATGCGAGCCCGAATAACTCGCCCGGTACAGACAGCTCGATGCGAGCCGACTCCGGGAGATTTCCACCTGTGCCCTACGCAAGGTCGCGTCGAAAGAGGTCCACGAGATCGACCTGCAGGCCGACGGCACAGGCGACGAGCGTCGCCAGCGTGACGTTTGCCTCGCCCCGCTCCAGCCTGCCTAGCTGATTCAGACTCAGCCCGATTCGCTCGGCCGCGCTCTCCCGCGACAAACCCCGCTCCTGCCGCAATGTTCGTAATACCGCGCCGAGTCGACGCTGCTCGCGCCTGAGGGCCCGCACCAGATGCGGGCGCTCTCTAACCTCGGAGGGACCACGTACCACTCGGTGGTCGTACGCAGCTCACCTTTTGAGGTACATACCTCATGAGGTACAATCGATCTGCTGAGGATTTCACCGATGCTCCCGTTCAGCCTCGATCAAGGCCTCCTCAGATTCCGATTCGAGCAGCTACCCGAGGGTGGTCTGCGCGCGTGGCTCGACGTCATGCCCGTTCCGACGTGAGGCTCGCCGACGCCGACGCAGTGATCCTCACCCAGGCCGAGGCGGCCGAGTTCGGACGGCTGCTCGCGTCGATCACCGACCTTCTGGTACGGGCCCGCGGACGTCCCGAAGCCGATACTCCCGCAGAACCGCAGCCGCAAGAGCGACCAAACACGAAGCAGCGGAGCGCCGCCCCGCGGAGAATGCGTCCGCGGAAGCCCAAGCCGAACTGATGGCGCCGACTCGCTGAGCTCTCGACGGGACGCCTGCTACGGGTTGGGCGTCAATCAGATGGAGCTTGACGCTGCTTTGGCATGGTGTTTGCCCAAAGGCGTCGTTGGCTTTCTGGAGAAAGATGCGGCTCCGCCAATGCTCAGCCTTACGGCGACGACGCGCGTGATTTAGAATTTGAGATATAGGTCCAAGATGCTCTGAGGAAGACGGAGAGAGCATGACTCCCTTTGACCCATCCAAGGGTAAGTTCGTACTCCGCTATGAGCAGCTCCCGAATGGGGAGCTGCAGCTCACAGTCGACCTACCCGACTTCGGCTCCATCGGTCCTATCCACCTCGAGGAGAAACTCGCGCGCGAGCTCGGCGAGCTCCTCGAGCGGAGTAAAGAGCTTTTGGCGGAAGCACACGAGCGAACTCGCCGCCGGGAGGAGCTCGCAACGAGATCGTCGACTGCGTCGAGCGCGCTCGCGAAGGTCATCAGACTGGTTCGACCGCCACCGAGAGGGCGTGAATGATGTCTCGCGAACTAGCCTTCGCTTGTGGACGGGCGCTGGCTGCCGTCAGTGGGCCTTACGCACCCGTAGAAACCAGTACGCCGCGCCAGGCTCGAGCTCGACCTCAACCTCAGCCGTCGATGGCAAGCAGGCGGCTAAATCGAACATTTCTTGTTTTGTCCGATACGTGAGGTTCCAATCCAGCACGAACTCAGGGCAGAAGAAGTAATGATTCGGTCCCACAGCATTCCCCACGAGGAGCTCGCCCCCCGGCGTGAGGCAGCTGTACAGCGCCACCAGCAGCGCCTGGGCCGTTTGTTTCGGCAAATAATCGAATAGGCCCGTGGAGTAGATGAAGTCCTGCCGCCCCCCGCGCGTGAACAACTGGGGCTGCTTGAGTAGCTGGCCGAACGAGAGATTCAGGCACTCAACGGTGGTTCGACCGCCTGCGCGGCAAAGCGCCCGAAGTGCCCCTTCGTAAGCGACCTGCAGCGTGCGCGGCTCCTGATCGATCAAGCGCCAGCGAACGCGCCCTTCCCAGGAACGTCGGGCGTCGACGAACGAAGCAACTTCCATCGCGGGTCCGCATCCGAGGCTCGTCACAGCGAAGTCGGCACCAGGAGTGAGCGAGTGGTGACGGGCGAGCGCTTCGTGCATGCACTTGACCACGAACTCCTTGCGTGTGCAGACGCCTGCCGAGAGAGGATGCTCGACAAAGAGCTTGTGAAACAGCTTGGCGAATGCCGTCGGCCCCTCGTATGCGTTCGCGTAGTAATACAGCATGACCTGATAGTCACCTGGATATCCCAGGGGCTTCCGATACGAGCGCTCGGGCATCGGCGACGCGAGCAAAAGGGGGGTCAGCACCGTTTCCGTGTACGCTTTGGCGGCGCGCAGCACGGACGGTTCTGTCATGAACTGTTCTGCAGCCCTGCTGGCACGTTCACGCAGATCCGCGTACGCAGGCGCGAGGCTGGCGTAGGCCTCCGCAGCGAGGTCGCAAACAGCTTGCTCGCCCTTCGCGCGCGCGTCGGCCTCGTGCGGATCGAGGCAACGCTTGAAGTACTGCGCCAAGTAAACGGCCTCTCCGACTGCCTCCCGGAACTGCGTTGGTACGCTCGCATGCCCTCGACGAGGCCCCGCCGACAGCGCCTGGTCCAAGCAAAATCGCGCGTCGAGCCGTTTTGCGGCTTCGAGGTCCAGGAATCCCCCCTCGAACGCGAGTCCTACGCGTACCCCGCGGGGTCCCGGTTCTGTGCGGACGGCGCGCGCGGAGACCCGCTGCACTGGTCGTCCATGCAGCACGAACTCGGCATCCACGGGCGCATTGAGCGGCCATCGCTCTTCGACGGCGCTCAGTGGCGAGCTCGCTTCGACCCTCAGCAAGATCGCCGCTCCAGTGCTCGATATATCGATTACCGGATACTCCGTGCCGTTCACGCGCAGCCGTACCTGCGCGTGCGGCGACACCAAGTCCTTTGGCCGAAACCGCGGTGGACGATAATGCGCTTCGCGGCCAAACGCGCCTTGCAAATCAGCGTACATGGGGGGCTCCTGCTACGAGACGGGCGTCGGATATCCTCTCAGTGCGGACTCGCGTCAGGCAAAGCCCTCTTGTCGGGCAAAACCTTGCATCACGTGCAGCGTGCCGCGCCAAGAACACCGACGAACAACGTCTGTCCGAGAACTCGTCGTATGGCAAGAGGGGGATGCAACTGCGCCTGCGGTTTTGATCACAGTTCAGGTGGCCACGTGACTTCTGAGCGAAGCCCCCCTGACCGGGCCCGCCAGATAGCCTGGGTAAGCCTGTGCGAGAAACTACGTTCGCAACGCACCTCCGGGCGACCACCGGAATAGGCAGCCGCCGACCTATCTGGTCCGCGATGAGTCGTGCGATTCCGAACTCCGCCTGACCCGGCGAACGCCGGCGCCGCGCCGCCCTCGCGAGCCGGCGCAGCGTCTTCATGCTCACTGCTGGGCGGACGCCACCAAACGCCGTAAGGTGTGGCCACACGCACGGATCGAACACAGACACAGGCGCGCGACGGCACGGGGGGCGCGTCGCCGCCCTGTTAGCATCACCGCGGGGGTACATGCTGCGGGCTTTCAAAAGGTCGCTCGCGACGCTTGGCCGGCCGGCCGATGACGAGTATCGAGCGACACAGCAAGAGCTGGCGCTGCGCAGCAGCCGAGTGATGCTGGCGTACGTCGGCGTCGCGTACCCGGCATTCTACGCGCTCGACCTCTTCGTTTACGGCAAGTGGTGGCTGCCTTTTGGATCAATTCGCCTCTTCCACGCCGTCCTAGGCCTCGGCGCGTTGGCTGCAGCTCGAGCATTGTCGCCAGCGGCGCTGCAACGAATTGCCCAGGGCAGCGCGATCAGCGCGACGTCCAGCGTCGCGCTGATGTGCGCGCGAACCGAAGGGTTCTCTTCGCTCTACGTCGTGGGCATGATCATCTGCTTCTTGGCCATCAGCACGCTCGAGATCTTTCGTCCCTCGGCGTTGCTCGGTTGGCTCCTCGCGATGACGGTGGCGTACGTGATGATCAACGCGCTGGTCGCACAAACTCTCGACTGGCCGCATGCGGTAGCGTCCACGTCGTTCCTCGTGGGTGCCGTGCTTTTCTGTGGGGTTTCGGCGGTGCTAACGGACCAGCACCGCTACAACCTCTTCCTCGCGCACCGCGAACTGCTCCTGCGAAACGTCGAACTGCAACGAGCACGCGAGCAGCAGGCAAATTTTCTCAGCACAGTGAGCCACGAGTTGCGCTCGCCCGTAAACTCGATGCTGGGGTTCTGCGAACTCGTCGAGCAGCGGGAACGGGAATTGCAGGCCAAAAGCCGCGCTAATCTGGCGCGAGTGAGGGAGAGCGGGCAGCGCCTCTTAGGCCTGATCAACGATCTGCTCGATCTGTCGAAGGCTGAGTCCGGGCTCATGGAGCTGCGTCCGACGACCTTCGATCTGATGACGGTGGTTGGCGAGGTCGCTGAAGCAACTCGAGCGCTCGTGCTCCATCGCGCCCTCGACGTCATCGTCGTGGGGCCTGAGTCGCTCATGGTGCATTCCGACGAGATGCGCGTACGACAGATACTGACCAACCTCGCGACCAATGCCGCGAAATTCACGGAACACGGGAACGTCACTTTGAGCGTATCGACGGAACACGGCGTGACTCTCGCAGTGTCCGACACTGGCCAAGGAATTCCCGTCGAAGCCCGGAATATCATCTTCGAGGCATTTCGCCAGCTCGGCGTGAGCGCGGGCGGTACGGGCCTCGGACTGTGCATCGTCAAGCATATGGTTGAGCTGCTGCAGGGCAGCATCGAGCTCGAAAGCGAGCTCGGTCGAGGGTCGACCTTCCGCGTCCACCTGGGCGCGATCGAAGCGAGAGTGGCCGCATGACCGACATTCTGGTGATCGACGATGACTACGCCTACGGCGAACTTACCGTCCAGCGGCTCGAATCGAGGGGCTACTCCGCGGAGTTCTATCTGGGTCCGTTCGGGGCGCTGAATGCGATCCGGCAGATTGCGCCGGTCCTCCTGATCCTCGACGTCAATATGCCCGGACTAACGGGCGCAGGCATCGCCGAGTTACTCCGCAAGACGCGGGGGCTCGCCGAGATGCGTGTGATGCTGCATTCAAGCATGAGCCAAGACGAACTCGACGAGCTCGTCGCCGACGGCGTGGCCCACGCTGCCCTGCACAAGACCCCTCTCGCTGAGGAGTTCCTGGCGTTGGTGGATAAGCTGATGCGTACGCGCCCGCTCACGCGTCGCCCATGATCGAGAGCAGCGGTTCGCCTGCAGCGAGTCTAGGTTTGCTCTGGAAGAGACATGCGTCGCGCTCGAGCGACCCAGACGTAGAGTCCCTGGCTTGCGTCGTATTTGGTCTGCACAATGTGGGCTTCTTGCTGATGGGGAGCCAAGGCGTACTCGACAATCGCATCGAGCGAGCCTAACCAGCTGAGTGACCACACGTCATCCACGGCGAACTGATTGGCGCCCGCGCCACGAACGTCGACACCATCGCCGCCTACCCGACCCCGCGACCTAATTGCATGGTGCGCCCGCACGTGTGACACAGAAGTGATGGCGATGCGGTCCGACCCGCTCGCCGCTTGCCTTCGGAGGCACGTAGATGTCGACGGTTCGCGTTGGAGACCTGTACTCGCCCGGCAGACAGCAGTGGCCGCAGCGCGCCGAGTACACCTACGACAAGACGGGTCACCGACTCACGTTGTTCTTAGAGGATCCTTCGCCGCAAGAAGTCGAGGCAGTCGAACGCGGGTGGGCGCGATTCGACGTGCAAGCGGGCAAGCTCCTACTCGTCTTTCGCTTCGTCTTCGGTTCATGGAGTGACTGGAGCGACGCACCGTACGAGTGGCATCGCGTGCCCGCCGACCAACGTGACGTACCAAGCGGCGACCTCGAGCGCACCAAGTCGGCGCTCCTAACAACCGTGCTCGTCGACGCTGGGTCGGGCATCGTGCGAGCCGCCAGTGAATTGCCGCTGCCGCCTGCCCTCACGACCAAGCTGCACGCTGCAATTCGTGCGCAGGCCTTTCTGCCCGCTGCACCGTCGGATAGCGCTGTCGAGGCAGAACTCCGCGCGCTTCATGGCTGGATTGATTCTCAGACCCGAAAGCAATTTCGCGGGCGTTAGGTCCATCATTTAGGACCCGAGGGGGCCTCGAGCCGTCCCATCAGCTCGTTGCGAAGCTCGCTCGGCGCGCGCCCGAAGCGCTGGCGGAAAGTGCGCGAGAAGTGGGCGGCGTTGCTGAAGCCGCAGCTCGTCGCGATGCTCAGCAGCTTGCGTCGACCGCGATCGTCCGCGGTGAGCTCGTCGTGCGCGCGCGCAAGGCGCCGTTCCCAGATCATTCGCGCGACCGTCTGACCTTGCTTGGCGAACGCTTCTTCGAGCGACCGCCGGGAGACGCCGACGGCCGCTGCGATCGACGTGGTCGACAATTGGGGATCTGCCAAGTGGTTTTCGATGAACACGCACCCTTGGCGGAAGCGCTCGTAGCCGTCGTCGGGCTGCGCGCGTTCCACGAGCAGCAGCTCGATGAGGTACATCGCGGCGATAAAGCTCGGCACGTGCTCTGCCGCGGAGAGCGCGCTGGTTGCGTCCGCGAGTTGTAAAAGAGCGCCGTGAACCGCCCGATGTTTGGACTCACTACCGCACAGCGCGTGCCCGGCGATCCTCTCCAAGCCGCGCACGCGCTCGCCCAGCACGGATTTCGGAATCTGTAGAATGCGCTGTTCGTTCTCGGTGCTCGACTGCGCCTCGAAGCCTCGGTCGCTGTCTACGATCGCGATATCGCCCTCCCGCAAGTAGCACGCGCCTCCCCCAACGTGGCGAAGTTCTGCGCTAGAGCGCACGCCGAGGAAGACGCACATGGTCGACAAACGAGTGTCGTGCGCCCGCCGTGGCGGTCGTTCGGCGCAATGGTCGCTACTAAGAGCGCGCAGAAACAGTGCCGGGCCGAACGGGGCCGCGCTCAAAGTGACCGACCCCTGCCCAAACACGCGAAGTTCAGTGACTAGCTGCGAGGGGGCCGATCGAGTGAATTCTTCGCTGCGGACTGCACGCGGAGAGGACATGAGTCGGCCTTATCAAGTCGCCTGAAACACGTCAATCGTATGCTCTCTGGGTCATGGCGCGGGCTGCGCATTCGGCTGCGCGCGCAGACAAGCGATGCCGCGTTTCCGGGCAAGCGGTCGCCCGCCGCCCTGCTAGGGCAAAGAGCCTGCCCACGAAGCTCGAGGATTCTGAGGCCGATCTAGTGCGCGCGCAGACCCTCGAAGTCAGCACGATCCCGTTCGTCGGAGGACCAAGTCAATGCCCTACGGTGCTGGCTGCAGCGGCGCCTCGAAGCTCCCCACATCGGGCCATTGTGCTCGAGCGGTGGGATGGGGGCTCGTCAGGGCTTCTCCAAAGACACCTGAAGATCAACGCGATAGCCAATCGCGCCTGCCACCACATTGCGGACAGACCAGATGGTACCAATCGACTTGTCACGAGGCCGGTTCAGCTTCCGCTTCGAACACGGCAACCATGAGCACCGTGTATGGTTCGAAATGGGAGGCGTGGGCGAGTTTGGGCTGGTGATCGTGTCGACCGAGGAGCTGGTCGCGCTGAACGAGCACATCGAAGCTGCAGCGGGGATTGTCCTTCGCGCCCGCCAACGTGCCGAACTCGCGGCAGCACAACCGGAAGGAACGGCGACCCCCGAAGCGAGCGAAGCAACGAGTACCTCACCCCCACATTCTCCCGATTCATCGGCGACTGCTCGCTCGCCCAGCACGGGCCCTACACGACAACTACCTGCGCGTCGACGACGCACGAACTGAGCTCGCACCTCTCCCTGCTTCCGAAGCGAGGGTTATTTCGATGACGCTCTTCGATCCGCGAGCTCGCTCAGTGACCTCTGGGAACGAAGAGCCTGAGGAAACGAAGCGCGCCCTTTCGATCGAACGTTATCCATCGGCCCAGCGGACACGAACGCCGCTTGGACACATACGAGTAGACCCCGACGTGACGGCGTTCTGTCTGCGCTGGCGTCTCGCAGAGTGCCTTGAGGACCACGCGCATGGTCGTTGGGGATCTATCAGCTTGCTTACGACGCTCGACAACGCGCGCGCGCTCGTCGAAGGTGATGCCGTTGTTTCAGTGCATTCGATCGATCCGACGAATCCGTACTCCGATGAGGCCGACAGGCTCTGGATAGCTACCAGCCACGATCGAACCGTGACGCGCTGCGGACGTTCCATCGACACGTGGAGGCGCGTTTCGCGGAGAGTCGGTGTCACAACGTCCCCCGCCCAAGTGTTCGGGGAAACTACAACAACGCGCTCGAGCTCGGCCCGAGCCGAATAGCGGAGCGATCCAGTGTTTCCAATCGAGTTTTTCGATGGCCAGTTCACCTTCCGCTACCGCGAGCTCGCGGGCGGACATCGCATCTCGGTCGCTTTCAGTGACTCCGGAGAAGCAGGCTTCGTCCAGCCAACAGATCAAGTCGCCGAAGACAGCATCAGGGACCTCACCGAGTTCGGCCCATTCGAACCGACCACAAGCGAGCTCGCTGAACTCACCGCATTCCTCCAGGCGGTCGTTGACATCCTCCTACCGACCCGCGGCATCGCCATCGACCTGAGGCAAGGCCAGTTTACCTTTCGGTTCGATCTGAGCCGTGGACGGCGCCTCGTTTGGCTCATCTTTGCCGATCTCGGGGAGGTCGGACCCGTCGAACCAACCATAGATCAAATGGCTGAGCTCGATCGGCTCGTCGAACCTTTCGGGCACGTCTTCTCACGCGCTCGCGCGCATGCGCAGAGTTCCGACCCGCCGCGCGGTAACGTTCCCGACGAGGAAGCCGGAGCCGTTCAGTCTGCTGGTCCGGGCGACGCGCCACCCGGCCGTAGCGAAATTAGCTCAGCACCCAATCGACGACCGCACGCGCGCCCTCCTACAAAATGAGCCACATCGCTATGCGGAATGCAGGTTTCGAACTGGCACCGCACAGGGTAAGCGGACGCGGCCTCGGCGAGCACCCCGGTGATCGCGGCTCGAGAAGCGGCGTGCGGGTTACCCCAACGAGTCGGCACGACCGGAGGCGCGCCGTCCCGTCCGCGAGCACCGCTG
>CAZYWR010000492.1:0-3232 GCA_964651185.1 uncultured Polyangiales bacterium | reverse complement strand
GGCGCCACGGCGTGCCGGTCATCGGCGAGCTCGAGCTCGGCGCGCGCTTCGTCGCGGGCACCGTGATCGGGATCACGGGCACCAACGGCAAGAGCACCGTCACCACGTTGATCGGCGAGATGGCCAAGGCGAGCGGACGGCCGACCTTCGTCGGCGGCAATCTGGGCACGCCTTTGTGCGACGCGGTGGGGAGCGCCGCGGCCGGACCTGACGGCCTCTTGGTGCTCGAGCTGTCGAGCTTCCAGCTCGAGCGGGTCGAGCAGTTTCGCGCGCACGTCGGTGTTCTGCTCAATGTCACCGACGACCACCTCGACCGCTACGCGGGTTTGCCGGAGTACGCCGCCGCCAAGGCGCGCCTGTTCGCGACGCAGCGCGCGGGCGACTTCGCGCTGACCGCCGCGGGCGACGCCTTCTGCGCCTCGCTCGCGCAGCACTCACCGGGCACGAAGCTCGTCTTCGGCGGCGCGCATGGGGCGGTACGCCGCGACGGAAACGCGATCGTCGATCCCGAGAGCGGGCTCTCTTTGCCGATCACCGAACTCGGCATCCGCGGTGAGCACAACATCGCGAACGCCTGCGCGGCCGCCCTCGCCGCGCGCTTGGTGGGCGTGGCGCCGGCCACGATCGCGAACGTGCTACGCACCTTCAAGGGCCTTCCCCACCGCATGCAGCACGTCGCCAGCCTCGAGGGGGTGGACTACTACGACGACAGCAAGGCCACCAACGTGGGCGCGGCGGTGGCGGCCCTCGCCGGCTTCGCGCGCCACAAGGTCAAAGTCGTGCTGATCGCCGGCGGCAAGGACAAGGGCGGTAGCTACGCACCCTTGCGCGAAGTGCTCGAGCGCACGGGCGCCGGGCTCGTGCTGATCGGCGAAGCGAGCGAGCTCATCGCGCGCGCGTTCGCAGGCACGGCGCTGCCGATCGCGCGCGCGACGAGCATGGAAGACGCCGTGCGCGCGGCGCGCCGCCTGGCGCGCTGGGGCGAGGCCGTGCTGCTCGCCCCCGCTTGCGCGAGCTTCGATATGTTTCGCTCCTACGCCCATCGGGGAGACGTGTTTCGCGCGGCGGTCTTGGAACTGCAGAAGGAGCTCGGGGCGTGACGGCGGAGCTCTCCAGGCGCGCGCCCTCGGCGCGCGGTGCGGCGAATCGGGCGGGTGCGGCTTCGGCCTCGACGAGCCGGGCGCGCGTATCCTCGAGTGCGCTCGCAGCGGCTCCGGCGCGTGCTGGGTCGCAGAGCGCCGAGGTGCTCGCTGCGACGGGACGCAAACGTGCGAGCCTGCACGGCCCTGCCGTGGTGCCACGCAATCTGCGCACGGTGCCGTCCGCCGCGCGGCGCAAAGAGAGCTTGCGCGAGCGCTGGAGCGCGCGCTCGGATCCGCGCACTTGGCCCGAGGTCGTCGGGCGCAGCGACGCTGTGCTGGGCGGCACCGCGATCGCGCTGATCGTGTTCGGGGTCGTGATGGTGTACAGCGCGAGCTCGGTGCGCGCGGTGCGCGAGTTCGGCGACGGCCACCACTACCTCGTCCGCCAGGCCGTGTACGCCGCGCTCGGAGTCCCGCTGCTCGCGGGCTTGGCGCGGGTCGATTACCACCGCTATCGCCTATTCGGAAAGCCGCTGCTCTTGCTGGCGGTGGGTCTGCTCCTGGCGGTCGTGGCGGGATTCGGCCACGCCGCAGGCGGCGCGGCGCGTTGGCTCGCGCTCGGTCCCATCCACGTGCAGCCCGCGGAGATCGCGAAGATCGCGCTGATCGTCTGGCTCGCCGACTCGCTGGCCAAGAAGTCCGGGCGGATGCGCACGTTCTCCGTGGGCTTCCTCCCGCACGTGCTCATCGCGAGCGGGCTCGTGGCGCTGTGCATGGCGCAGCCGGACTTCGGGAGCAGCGTGATCTTGATGCTCCTGACCTTCGTCTTGCTGTTCGCAGCAGGTGCGAAGATCGGTTACATGCTGGCGGGCGCCGCGATCGCCTTGCCCGTCGCGTTTTGGCTGGTGAAGTCCTCGGACTACCGCTGGCAGCGCATCATCGCCTTCACCGATCCGCTCAAGTACCGGCTGACGGGCGGCTACCAGATCGTCGAGTCTTGGATGAGCTTCGGAGCTGGCGGCGTGACCGGAGTCGGGCTCGGCGACAGCCGCCAGAAGCTGCTCTATCTCCCCGAGGCTCATACGGATTTCATCGCAGCTATCGTGGCCGAAGAGCTCGGCTTCGCGGGGTTCGCGCTGCTGGTCGCGGCGTTCTTGCTGGTCGTCTTGCGGGGGGTCCGGGCGGCGCTGCGGGCCGTCGACGACTTCGGTTTGTACCTAGGCGTGGGCTTCACGATGTTCATCGGGGTTCAGGCGATCACCAACTTGGCGGTGGTGCTCGGCCTCTTGCCCACAAAAGGGCTCACCTTACCATTTCTCAGCTCGGGCGGCTCTTCCCTTCTCGTCAACTGCGCGGCGATCGGCGTGCTCCTCAACGTTTCGCGAGCGCGCCGGGCTCTGTCGAGCGATGGTCCTGCACGAGCGGCCGAGCTCTCGGAGGGAGTGATCTCCGGCTCACGCGCGCGGGTCGGTGTTTCGATCGCGCGGGAGCCCGAGCTCGGCGACTCGCTCGAAGGGAGAGCGCCATGATCGAGCGCGTCATCTTGGCTGGGGGAGGCACGGGGGGGCACCTCTTTCCAGGGATCGCGGTGCATGAGGAGCTCATGCGCCGTGAGCCCGATCTCGAGACCTTGTTCGTCGGCACGGCACGCGGGATCGAGACGAAGGTGATCCCGCAGCTTGGGGGGAGGCTCGCGTGCATCGACGTCGGCCCGCTCAAGGGCCGGAGCACCGCCGAGTTGATGAAGAACCTGCTCGCGCTGCCGCAGGCGGGGCTCGAGGCCGCCAAGATTCTGCGGCGCGAGCGTCCGAGCCTGGTCATCGGGGTGGGCGGGTACGCAGCGGGACCGATGGTCGCCACCGCCGCGGCGCTCGGCATTCCGACTGCGCTGCTCGAGCAGAACGCGCACGTCGGCCTGACCAATCGACTCCTCGCGCACTTGGTGGATCGCGCGTACGTCAGCTTCGAAGAGACGGCCGAGCTCTTTCCCAAAGGCGTCGCGCAGGTGGTCGGCAACCCCGTGCGGCGCAGCTTCGTGGCCGCGGGCAACATGGCGCGCATGGACCCGTCCGGATTCGAGATGCGCGCGCGACGCGTGCTGGTGATCGGCGGTTCGCAGGGAGCGCGCGTGCTCAACGAGCTCGTACCCT
>CAZYWR010000491.1:0-3222 GCA_964651185.1 uncultured Polyangiales bacterium | reverse complement strand
CTCGCCGATCTTGTAGAGCGCGGCCGTGACCCACTCGGCCACGCCGAACGCGACCACGTCGGCGTATATGCCCGCGGCTTCCCCGAGCAGCTTGGCTTTGAGCTTCAGACGCTTCGAAAGGCCGCGCACATCGCCCTTGATCTCGACGGCATCGAACTCGGCGAGCGCCTGGTCTCCCTGCAGAAAGCGCGCTTGCGCCGCGTAATAGCGGCCGTTCCCTTCGTTGCGCTCGCGCGCGCCGCGCTTGTCGCGTCCGCGCCGCCCGTCCTGCACGGCCGCCGCGAGCGCCTGCTCTGCGCCCTTCTTGTCGCCCGCCTTCAGCAACAGCTGGCCGAGCCGCGTGTTGGCCTCGATGCGCTGATCGACGTCGCGGCTCGCCGCCACGAACGTGCGATACGTCGCGGCCGCGTCGCGCGTCTGCCCCTGCGCCTCCTGCGCGCGCCCGATCAAGAACGTGACCGCGGCCGCGTCGTCGCCCTTCGGATAGCTCGCGAGGTAACGCTTGCCCGCCTGCACGGCCGCTCGGTGCTCGCCCGCAGACGCGTGCAGCAGCACCGCGTTGTAGGCCGCGGCTTCTGCCTTTTCGGCCTTGGGAAAGCGCTCGGCGTACGCCTCGTAGAAGCGCGCGGCGTCGCGGAACTGCGCGATCGACTCGTACATCTCGGCGCCGTTCCACGCCCCGAGCGCGCCCTCGGCGCTGCCCGGATACTTCGCGATGAGCTCGCTGTATGCGCGGTCCGCGCCCTCGAGCGAGCCACCGCGCGCCTGCTCGAGCCCGGCGTTGTAGAGCGCCTTGGGCGCGCGCGGGTCTTTGGGGAACTCGCCGGCCGCGCGCAGGTAGGCCTCCGCGGCGCGCGCGTGCTCGCCCTTTTGCGCGAGCTGCTCGCCGCTCTTGAACACGGCGCCGAGGATGAGCCCGTCGAGCCGCTGCTGCGCCTGCGGACTCCTGAACGCCGGCGCGCTCTTCAGCTTGCGCGACCAGCGCTCGATGTTCTCGTAGTCGGCCGCGCGGTTGAAGCTGTCGAGCACGAGCTCGCCCGCGTCGGCCGCGTAGGGGCTCTGCGGAAAGCGCTCGAGCAGCTCGCCGAACAAGCGCACCGCCGGATCGTACACGCGCCGGTCGTAGTAGAGCTTGCCCTGCCGAAACAGGATCTCGGGCAGATCCGGATCGTTCGGGTAGTACGCCGCGTAGAGCTCGATCGCGCGCGAAAAGCGGCGATCGTTCTCGCTCTCGGGGCAGGGCTCGTCCGGCTTGCAGCGCTTGATCTCCTGCTCGCGCACGCGCTCGAAGCTGCCGATCGCGTTGTACAGCGCGTCCTTCGTGAACTCGCCTTGCGGGCGCTTTTGCGCCGCCGCCAAGTACGCTTCGCCCGCCTCCGGATAGCGCTTCAGCCGGTGGAACAAGATCTCGGCCAAGTAGAACTGCAGCCGATACGCCTCGGGTTCATCCGGATAAGCGGCGAGGTACACGCCGTAAAGCTCGACCGCCTGTTCGAGCGGCTCGCGCTGCCCATCGCGCTGGCCGATCTCGTGCAAGCTGAGCGCCTGCTCGCGCAATGCGCGCTCGCTCATGGCGCGCGCTTCCGTCACGTCCTCGTCGTCGGGCTGCTGGGTCGCCCACGTGCTGTCCGGTCCGTATTGCTCCGTGAGCGTGCGATAGGCGGCGAGCGCCTTGGGGAACTGCTCGACCGCCATGTAGCCGCGCGCGACCGCGAGCTGATACTGCGGCGCGCGCTCGCTCTTGGGATCGAGCTCGAGCAAGAGCTGGTAGGCCTCGATGCCGCGATCGAAGCGACCTTGGTCGTAGTACGTCGCGCTCAGCCGCGTCAGCACGCGCACCACGTGGTGCTCGCCGCCGATCTCTTGCAGAAACCGGTGCACGTCGGCGGCGCGGTTGCGCTCGTCTTCGGTGAACACCTGGATCAAGTACTCGAGCGCCTCGCTCTGCAGCTCCTTGAGGTGGCGCCGGCGCGAGCCTTCCGCGTCTTGGCCCTCCAGATCCAGCACTTTGCGGAAGCGCAGCGCCGCCTCGCTCTTGCGATCGAGCTGCCACAGGCACCATGCGCTCTTGAACAGCGCGAGGTCGTAGAGCTCGCTCTCCTCGTACGCGAGCACGCGGTCGTACTCGACCAACGCCGCGCGGTAATCGTAGGTGCTGTTGAAGATGTGCTCGGCCAGCGCCATGTGCGCGTCGGGGCGGAAGCGGCTGCGCGGAAAATCGGCCAGGATGCGGCGCAAGAGCGGGAGCGCTGCGTCGTCTTCGCCGCGCTCGAGCAGGCTGAACGCCTTCATGTAGAGCACGAGATCGAGCCGCTCGAAGTCCGGGTGCTCGCTCAGGATCTGATCGTACAGCGCGAGCGGGCGCGCGTAGTCGGGCACGGGCGGCTGCTTCGAGCGCTTCGACTCCGGTTGTCGCTGCCAGAGCGCGAATGCCGCGAGCGACTCGCGACGCGCGATCTCCCAGGTCAGCTCGGCCAGACGCAAGAGCGCGTCGGCGCGCTCGGGCGCGCCCCGCGGCGTCTCGGCGAGAAAGCGCTCGAGCAGCGCCACGGCCTCGCCTTCGCGCGCGCGCGCTTGCGCTTCGCGCTCGGCCATCAGCCCGGCGAGCAGCGCGCGATCGCTCTCGTTGCCCGCGGGCTCGGTGGGCTGATCGGGCCGATCGCGAAAGTAATGGAGCGCCTCGAGCCGGTTCGAGGGCTGGCCTGTGTGCAACGTACCGAGTGCCTCATCGCGCGAGCCCTGCTGCGCGTCCACTGCCGATTCCGCGCCCTGTGTTCCCGCCGCGGCCGTGTCGCTGCGCGAATCTGAACCGCGCGTGGCGGGGCCGCGGCCGGCCTTGGCGCGCGTGCGCCCCGGCGCTGCGCCCGGGCTCAGCCCGCGGCGCCCTCCGGGGCTCGTCGAGGCGGGAGCGTGGCCAGTCACGCGGTGCTCCTTTTGCGGCGCCTTCGTGGCCGGCGCTGCGTACGCATGCGCCGGCCAACTCAAGGCCAAGGTGGCGAGCAGCACGCGTCTCATGGCGCAGGCTCCTCGCGCTCATCGGACCAAGCTTCGCCCTCGAACGGCCAATACTCCTCGTCATCGGCGAGCAGGCGCGGGCGCTGGTGGCGGCTCGCCAGGTCGGGCGGGAAGCGGCCTGCGGCCAGGCTCTCGACCTCGAGCTCGAGCTTGCGCTTCTTGCCCATGACGGCGTCGATGCGGCCGATGCGCGCGCGCCGGAGCTCT
>CAZYWR010000490.1:0-2349 GCA_964651185.1 uncultured Polyangiales bacterium | reverse complement strand
GCGCCCTTCGCGCGCGGCGAAGTGGGCCACGGCTACCGCCAAGCCGACGCGACCAAGCTGCTCGAAGCCTTGGAGTGACTGCGATGAAGATCCGCAATCGAGGTGCAGCAGTCATCGGGCTGCTGCTGATGGTGAGCTGCGTCTTGACGGCGCGGGCGCAGGCGCCCTCGGCGCCGGCGCCCGACGCGAGTCGCCCCGCCGATGCGGTGCTGGCGCTCGCGGTCGACCCGGCGCTCGTTCCGGCCGAGGCCCTGCGCGCCGAGTTGGAACGCGAGCTCGGCGTGCGCGTGGCCGGCGCGACCGTCGGCCCGGGGCTCGCGACCATCTCGGTGGCGCGCCTGCCCTCGGGGTTGGTCGAGGTCTCGCTGCGATCGAGCAGCGTGCCGCGCGCGAGTCGCGAGCTCGCGCTCAACGCCCAGCTCGAGCGAGATCGGGTCGAGACGATCGCGCTGATCGCCGCCCACCTGGTGCGCAACGAAGCCGCCGCGCTCTTGCCCGCCCTCACGCCAGCAGCCCCGCCGGCAGCTCCGCCACCGCCACCACCACCACCGCCGCCGTTGCCTTCGCCTTGCGACGTTCAGGGCGAAGCCGTGTTCGGCATCGACTTGGCTCCGGGCGTGGGCGCCTCCAGCAACGCGAGCGGACGCGCGGCGACACGCCGCCTGTCGCTCGGCCTGGTGGGAACACTCTCGTCGCGCTTGCACGGCCTCGAGCTCAGCTTCGGCGCGAACATCCAGCGTGTGAGCGTGTGCGGCGCGCAGATCGCGTTGGGCGCCAATATCGCGCGCGGACCCGTGCACGGGCTGCAATACGCATCCTTCAACTTGGCGAAGGGCGAGCTCCGCGGAGCGCAGCTCGGTATGGCGAACATCACGGCGGGCCGCTTTGACGGCGTGCAGGCGGGCATGCTCAACGTCACCACCGGCGAGCTGCACGGCCCGCAGCCCGGCATCGCCAACTACATCGGCGGCGCGCTGCACGGCCCGCAGGCGGGTATCGCGAACTACGTGGGCCGCGGTTTGACCGGCGTTCAAGCCGGCGTCGCCAACTTCGCCGGCGGTCGCGTCACCGGCGTGCAAGCCGGCGTGGCCAACGTCAACGCGGGCGGTGTGCACGGCCTGCAGGCGGGGGTCGCCAACTACGCGGGCGGCGTGCGCGGTCTCGAAGCGGGCGTCGCCAACCTGAGCATCGGCAAGATAGAAGGCGCGCAGATCGGCGTATTCAACCTCGCGACCGGCGGCGTAGGCGGCGCGCAGATCGGCGTCGCCAACATCAGCGCGCGCGAGGTGCGCGGCGTGCAGTTCGGTGTAGTCAACTACGCTGAGCGCTCGAAGGCGTCCATCGGTCTGCTCAGCATCGTACCGCACGGCCGCACCAGCTTCGACCTCACCGGTGCCGTCGAGAGCGGGACGCTGATCGCCGCGGTCACGCACGGCGGAGAGTACGTGCACAACACGTACGGACTCGGCATGCGGACCGGCAAAGACGGACAGCGGCTCGCTGTCCAGGTCGGCATCGGTGTACGCGCCCTGCACCTGCCGCGCGTCCACCTCGATGTCGAAGCGATCGAGACCCATTACGTGAAGGACTGGAACTCGAGCGCTCACGGCCAGCGCACCTTCGTCCCCGGCGGCCGCGTCCCGCTGACGCTGGTCCTGGTCGGCGGCCTCGGCCTGATGATCGCCCCGAGCTATCAAGTCATGATCACGCAAGACGCCGCCGAGCGAACCCAGTCTATCTTCGGTCAGCACACCTTCCACAACGGCAAGACCCGCACCATCGGCTATCCCGGCCTTACCCTGGGCTTGCGTTGGGAATTCGATCACGGCGTGTAGACCCAACGCGACAAGAAAGGTGATTGCGGCCTAGGAGGCACGCCCGCGTCGGCTCTATAGTCTGGGGCCATGCGTGCAGCATGCCTCTCGAGAGCGCGCCCTTCTTTTCTGCTGTGCTTTGCGTTGGCTGTGCTCGTCCGTCTTCTGCACGCTTGGGGAGCCGCCAGACTTCCTCATCGAAACGTTCCGGCACTCGACGCCCTCGGCTTCGCCCGTGACGCTGACGAAGTCGTCAGGACCGGAGGCCTCGCGAGCTGCTTCTACCGCCCACCGCTGTACATCTACCTGCGCGCCAGTCTGGACTGGCTCGGGTTGGGCTCGCCGGCGGTGCTGTCGTCGTTACAGATTGTGGCAAGTGCGCTGGCGGCGGCGTTGCTTGTGCCCATTACCAGAGCGCTACTCGCGCGAGCGCAGATCGCCTCGGACCGCGCCACGACCCACCATGAGGTCATCGCCGCACCGTGCTTGGCGGGAATCATGGGCGCGCTTAAGGCCATGGCCGAGCGGCCCGATG
>CAZYWR010000489.1:0-6041 GCA_964651185.1 uncultured Polyangiales bacterium | reverse complement strand
AACAGCTCGAGCGCGTCGCGGGCGTCGCGGCGCGCGGCGTAGGCGCCCGCAACCTCCGTGCGCACGCGCGCGGTCAGCGCCTCGCGCAGCAGCTCCTGTCCGCGCCGGTCCGAGCGCGCGCGCCCGATCAAGCCCTGGTTGCGCTCGGTGATCGGGAACGGCATCTGTACGCCGCCCGTGAGCTGGAAGCCGCGCAGCTGGTAGGTCTGGTACGCGCCCAGGATCACGCTCGGTGTGGGGATCGCATCCTTGCGGTACGCCTCCGCTTGCGCGTCGAACGCCCTCACGGCGCGCTGCGCCAGCAACAGGTCCGGCCGTCGCCCGAGCGCGAGCTCGATCAGCTGCGCCGGATCGTCCGGTCCGCGAAACGACGCCAGCCCCGCGCGCCCGATCGGCGCGCTCTCCAAGCCGGGATCCGCGATCAAAGCCAGCAGCTTGGCCTCCGCGCGCCCGAGCTCGATGCGCGCGTTGCGCAGCGCCGCCATCATCGTGCCGGTCGCGGTTTGGGTGCGCAGCACGTCGTACTGGCTGTTGGCGCCGACCTCCGCGCGGCGCTCGATCACGCTGCGGATGCGCTGCAGCTCGCCCGCGTTGGTGCTCAACATCTCGACCGTGGCCGCGGCGTACGCGCGCGCGACCATCGCCGCGCCGATCTCGGTCGCGCGCTCCCACAGCATCGAGATCACGTTCAGCTCGACCGCGCTCACCAGCTCCTCGGCGGCGCGGATGCGCGCTGAGCGCTGCCCAAAGATCGGCAGCGGCGCCGCCACCTGCGCGCCGACGTTGTTCTTGCCGTCGGGCGGCACGCCCGCGACCACGAAGTTTCCGTAGATCTGCAGCTCGGGGTTTGGCCACAGCTTGGCGGTCAGCACATCGAAGCGCGCGCTGCCCACCTGCGTGCGCCAAGACGCGACCTCGGGGCTATTCTCGAGCCAACGCGCGAAGAGCTCCTGCTCCTGCGCCGAGTCTTGCGCGCGCGACCAGGCCGGCAGAAGCCAGGTCGGCAGCAGCAGGCACGCCGACACCACCAACCACCTCATGGGCTCACCTCCTCGAGCTCAGGGTCGTCGGGTGGCGCGGCGACCGCGGTCGCGGGGGCGAACACCTTGTACAGCAGTGGCAGGGTGAACAGCGACAGGACCAGCGACGAGAACAGGCCGCCGACGACCACGATCGCGAGCGGCTTCTGCGAGTCCGACCCGATGCCGGTGCTGAGCGCGGCCGGGATCAAGCCCAAGGTCGCGACCAGCGCCGTCATCATGATCGGACGCAGGCGTAGGTCGGCAGCCTTGATGATCGCGTCGTCGAGCGCGAGCCCCTGCGCGCGCTCCTCCGCGATGTACGAGACCAAGATCACGCCCGTCTGCACCGAGACGCCGAACAGCGCGAGGAAGCCCACGCCCGACGACACCGAGAAATTGTGCCCGGTGAACAGCAGCGCCGCGAGCCCGCCGAGCGGCGAAGTCAGCAGCACGTTGCCAAGGATGATGAGCGCCTCGCGCGCGCGCCGGAACATCGCGAACAGCAGTACGAAGATCGCCAGCAGCGTCACCGGGATCACGATGCTCAGGCGCTCGCCCGCGCGGCGCGCGCTCTCGAATTCGCCGGCCCAGGACACGCGGTAGCCGCTCGGCACCTTGACTTCCCGCTCGACCAGGCCCTGCGCCTCGTCGACCGTCGAGCCGAGGTCGCGATCGCGGATGCCGAACTTGATCGCGATGTAGCGGCGGTTCGCCTCGCGGTAGATGCGCGACGCGCCCGCGATCACGCTGACGTCGGCCACCTGCGAGAGCGGCACCGCCGAGCCACCTTCGATCGGCAGCAGCAACCTGCGAATGGCGTCGACGTCGTCGCGCACGTCGGCCGCGAAGCGCAGCACCAGCTCGTGGCGCCGCTCGCCCTCGACGATGTGCGACACGGCGGCGCCGCCGATGCCCACCTCGATCGCGCGCTCGACCGCCTCCACGCTCAGCCCGTAGCGCTGCGCTCGCTCGCGCGCGATCTCGATGTGCACGTTGGACTGGCCGAGCTCGCGCAAGATGCCGAGGTCGACCACGCCGCGCACCTTCTTGATGCTCTGCGCGATGCGCTCGGCGATGTCGTCGAGCGCGTTCAGGTCGTCGCCCACGATCTTCACCGCCAGCTGCCCCTTCACGCCGGTGATCGCCTCCTCGACGTTGTCCGAGATCGGCTGCGAGAAGCCGAACGAGATGCCCGGCACCACCGAGACGTCCTCGCTGATGGCGGCGATCAGCAGCTCCTTGTCGCGCTTGAACTGCGGCCGCCATTCCTCCTTGTCCCTCAGGATCAGCAGAAACTCCGCGTTGTAAAAGCCGGTCGGGTCGGTGCCGTCATCGGGGCGGCCGATCTGCACCGCCAGCGTGCGCACCTCCGGGTAGCGCCGCACGATCTCGCGGATGCCCTGGGTGTCGCGCTGCGGCGTGTGCACGCCGTCGACCAGCGCGGTCGCCTCGTTGAACGAGATGTTCGCCGGCATCGACGCGCGCAGCCAGATCGAGCCCTCGTCGAGGTGGGGCAAGAACTCGCTGCCGATGAAGCCGCTCAGCAGCACGTCGCCCGCGATCAACCCGACCGCGAGCGCGAACACCATCCCCGGCCGCTTGAGCGCCACGACCAGGGCCGGCAAGTACAGCCTGCGCACCAGCTCGAGCAGCGGATTGTGAAACTCCTTGAGCCGCCGCTTGAACAGGTACGTCGTCAGCACCGGCACCAGCGTGATCGACAGCGCTAGCGCCGCCAGCAGTGCGAACGCGACCGTCCACGCCATCGGACTGAACAGCTTGCCCTCCACGCGCTGCAGGGTGAAGATCGGCATGTACGCGGTGATGATGATCGCGATCGCGAACACCACCGGCCGCGCGACCTCGCGGCTCGCCTGCGCGACCACCTTGCGCAGCTGGTACTTCTCGCCGCGCTCCTGCTTCTCCGCCACCAGGCGGAAGATGTTCTCGACCATCACGATCGAGCCATCGACGATCATGCCAAAGTCGATCGCGCCGATCGACAGCAAGTTGGCGGGGATCTGCGCCGCGTCCATGAAGATGAACGCGATCAGCAGCGACAGCGGGATAGCCGTGCCGACGATCAGCGCCGCGCGCGTGTTGCCGAGGAACACGAACAGGATCAGCGTCACCAGCGCGATGCCCTCGGCGAGGTTGTGCATCACCGTGTGCGTGGTGTGGCCCATCAGCTCGGTGCGATCGTGGTACGGACTGAGCTTCACGCCGCGGCTGAGCACGCGCTGGTTGATCTCGTCGATCTGGGCGTGCACGCGCTTGAGCACGGTCTCGGCCTGCTCGCCCTTGCGCAGCAAGATCGTGCCCGCGACGACGTCGAGCTCCTGGTCGACCGACACGCGCCCGAGCCGGGGTTGATAGCCGACCTGTACCTGCGCCACGTGGCGCACCTGCAGCGGCGTGCCGTCGCGGGTCGCGATCGCGACGTTGCCGATCTGCTCGGGCTTGAGCAGGCCGATGCCGCGCACGTTGAGCGCCGCGCGCCCGAGCGCCACCACCCCGCCCCCCGCGTTGCCGTTCGCCTCCGAGAGCGCCTTGGCGAGGTCGTCGAGCGTCAGGTTGCGCGCCGCGAGCTGGCTCGGGTCGGCCAGCACCTGGAACTGCTTCACCGTGCCGCCGAAGCTGATCACGTCGGCGACGCCCTGGACCGCCAGCAGCTCGCGCTCCACGACGTACTCCTCGATGTCCTTCAGCTCGCTGAGCGGGCGCGGCGCGATCCCCTTGTCCTGCTCGCTACACTCCGGCGCGTCGGTCGCGGCGCAGTTCACCAGGCGATAGCGCATCACCTCGCCGACCGGGCTCGCGAGCGGCCCCAAGATCGGCGTGACCTCGGCGGGCAGCTCGATCTGGTTCATGCGCTCGACCACCTGTTGGCGCGCGAAGTAGCTGTCGGTGCCGTCCTCGAAGATCAAGGTGACCACGCTCAGGCCCGCGATCGAGGTCGAGCGCACGGCCGCGCGCTTGGGCACACCGTTCATCACCCGCTCGGTGGGGATGGTGATCTGGCGCTCGACCTCTTCCGCCGCGTGGCCGGGCCACTGTGTGATGATCTGCACCCAGGTGTCGGCGACGTCCGGATAGGCCTCGATCGGCAGGCGCTGGAACGACTGGATGCCGAGCAGGATCAGGACCGCGCTGGTCACCAGGACGACCGCGCGCCGGCGGAGCGCGAACTCGACGATGCGCTCGATCATCAGAGCATCTCGTTCGCTTCGGCGTCGAGCAGGATCGCCCCCTCGGTGACCACGCGCTCGCCGGGCGCGACGCCGTCGAGGATCGTGGTGTGCTGCCCGAACTGCTCGCCGAGCTTCACCTCGCGCTGCAGGTAGGTGCGGCCAGCGCCGGCGATGAACACGAAGAACTGATCGCGGCGCGCGAGCACGGCGCTGGTGGGCACCTGCGTCGCGCCGGTGCCCGCGCCGCGCACCTCCATGCGCGCGAACATACCGGGGCGCAGCGCGAGGTCCGCGTTCTTGAGCTCGACGCGCGCGAGCGCGGCGCGCGTGAGCGGATCGACGCGCCCGCCGACGTGCTGGATCTTGCCTTGAAACTTGCGGCCCGGATAGGGCAGCACGGTCACCGTGACCTCGTCGCCCTCGTGAACGCTCGCGAAGTCTTGCTCGTAGATGTCGGCGACGACCCAGACCGTGGAGAGATCCGCGACCGTCACCAGGGGCTGATCCTGTCCCGCGTGCACCTCGCTGCCGACCGACGCGTTGCGCTCGACGACCACGCCCGCGATCGGCGAACGCAGCCGATACTCGCTCGCGCCGTGCACGCCGCCGAGCGCCGCGATCGCCGTCGCCGCGCGCTTCTCCTCGTTCTTGGCCTGCGTCAGCGCCGCCTCCGCGTGCAGGCGCTCCGCCTCCGAGCCCGCGCCGTCGCGCACCAGCAGCTGCGCCCGCTCGGCGGCGCGCGCGGCGAGCACGGTCTCGGTCTTGGCGCGCGAGAGCTCCGCCCGCGCGGTCGCGATCTCGGGCGCGGTGATCGTCAGCAGCAACGCGCCGGGCTTCACGCTGTCGCCGGTCACCACGTTGATGTTCGAGACGCGTCCCTGCACGGGCGCACCGAGCCGCGCGACGTGGCGCTCGTCGTAGGTCACGCGCGCGACGAACGCGCGCGAGTGCTCGCCCTTCGCGGGCGGCGCGACCTCGGTGCGCACGAAGGCAGCGCTCTCGGCGGAGAGCTTGACCGAGCGATCCGGGCGGCGCTCGTGTGTGGAGGTGGCGGCCTCTGTCTGCGCTGTGCAGGCGGTGAGCAGGACGAGCGCGAGCAAGACGAAGCGCGGCGAGGGGCCGAGCTTGGTCGGCCGCAGAGCTGAGCTCATGGGATGAATGACACCTCGGCGCCGCGCATTGCAGCGTCCGTGCCGGTCTGTACTCGCGCGCGATTCGCGGCGTTCGCCGGGATCAGCGCGCGCACTCCTCGCACGCTCATCCCGCGCGCTTCCAGCGCCGGGATCCCGGGCGCAGAGCGCCACGCCGTCCCGTGAGCGTGGACCGCCCGTTTGAGCGCGAGCGCCGGCGCGCTCCTCCACATGGCGCAAAAGGGGGCCGCGCGCGTCGCCCGTGCAGGGCGCGCGCGTGGCCGCGATGAACGCGTCCTGTCCACCCCTACGTTCATGCGGCGAGACTGACTCAGCCCCGGCGAAACTGTCTGCACGCGCGCGCGCCGTTCTGCGCGCTCAGGTCGCGCAAAAGGCGATCACGAGCTGGGACCGGCACGAGGTCTCGTAGGCGCGGGAGCGTAAGCGCGCCGGGACGTGAAACGCGGCGAGTCACTGCGGGCATTCGAGAGCGGATTTCGCGGCGCGCAAGCGCTCGCAGCCCCGAAGGGGAACGGCTTGGATGCGGTTCGCGTGTTCGCATGGGACAGAAAGCGCAGCGCGGGCAGACGGGTGCCCGCGCGGCGATGTCCGGAGGGGCCTGCGGTGGGGGCTACGCGACGTCGCCGAACGCCTTTCGGCGCAGGACGGTGCTCTGCCAGTACGGCGGACCACGGCTC
>CAZYWR010000488.1:0-1652 GCA_964651185.1 uncultured Polyangiales bacterium | reverse complement strand
CAGCGGCCAGGAGGGCCGCCGGCGCCGCTTCGAAAGCCGGCTCCCGAGCCTGATCCGGCGCGGCATCGAGAAAGGCATCGAAGCCGGCCTCTACACCTTGGAGCGCGGCATGGAGACCGGCCGGGAGACCACGGACGCAGTGCGCGGCGTGTTCAGCGAGGTCAAGATCCCCGACATCGCGAGCGCCGTCGGGCGCGCGTTGCAAGAGGCGAAGCTGCCGCGCGAGATCGCGGGCGCCGTACTGACCCAGCTCGATGACGCGAAAACCGACGTCGTGCGCATTATCGCCCGCGAGGTGCGCGACTTCTTGGAGGCCACGGACATCGCCAGCGAGATCAAGGCCGCACTGACCAGCCTCTCGTTCGAGGTGCGCACCGAGGTGCGGTTCATACCCAACGACGCCGGCACGGGTGTCCGGCCCGACGTGCGCTCACGCGGCCGCGTGAAGCGCACGAACGCGCGTGAGCGCGCGCGGGCGAAGCGCGATCAGCCCGCGAGCCCAGACGACGAGCCCGAGGGAGACTGAGCCCGCACGCGCGGCGCGCGGGCTCCCGTCATCTCATTCACTGCTTGGTGATCTGCACGCGCACGATCGGCACGGGCGGATCCGGCCGCTCGCTCCCGGGCTGCGGCCGCGGCGCGCGCGCGATGCGCGAGATGACGTCGAGCGGCGCGCACTCGCCGAAAATGGTGTAGCTCTTCATCTGCGTGAGATGCGGGGCGGCGGCGTCGGTGATGAAGAACTGACCGCCGTTGGTATTGGGGCCGCGGTTGGCCATGCACAAGAGCCCCGCGCGATCGTGCGCGAGGCCTGGCGCGAGCTCGTCGGGGATCTCATAGCCGACCTCGCCGGTGCCGTCGCCGAGCTGATCGCCGCCCTGGATCATGAAACCGGCGATGGTGCGGTGGAAAGTCGTGCCGTCGTAGAGCGGCCGCTTGACCCAAGCCGCCTGTTTCGCGTCCCAAAAGGGCCGCAGCCCACGCGCCAGACCCACGAAGTTGGCCACGGTGCGCGGCGCCTTGTCCGGGAACAACTTGCACTGGATCGTGCCGTAACCCGTCTCGATGCTCGCGCGCAGTGCGCCCGTCTTCGGCATACCGCGCGTGGCGTCCGCCAGGCTGAACTTGCCGCCGAGCGGATCCGGCGCTGTGGGCTCGCGCGTGATCGCGGGCTTCGCTTGTGGGGCGGCCGGAGGCGGATTCGCCGCGGGCGCGGCGCTCGGCGCATGCTCCGCGGGGGCAGCGGCTTTCGTTTCGGGCGCAGGCTCCCTTTCGAAGCGCGGCTCCGGTTCGTTCGACCGGCATGCGCCGGCGAGCAGGAGCCCGAGGAGCCAACGAGACGTGCGTTTCATAGCGTCATTCCTGGAGGCGGCGTGAAGCGCACGACCGTGTCGCTGCCGAGGCCGTGGCGCGCCGCAAAGCCGCCCGGCACTTCGAGCACGTACTGCGACATCTTCGGAACCGCGCGCGGATCGTCAGTCAGGGGCTCGGCGCGCTCGACGATGCCGACCACTTTCCAGTCGGAGTCGATGAACAGCATGTCGAGCGGGATCAGCGTGTTGTGCATCCAAAAGCTGTTGTGCCGTTCGGTGGGGAACAGAAACAGCATGCCCTCGTCCTCGCCCAGCACCTCGCGGAACATCAGCCCGCGT
>CAZYWR010000487.1:0-2053 GCA_964651185.1 uncultured Polyangiales bacterium | reverse complement strand
ACGCCGAGACCGCGAGCACGGTCAGCGGGGTGCAGGCGACCACCGTGGCGCAGGTCGGGCCAGCCAGCGAGCGATCCGGCCTGAGCGCCGCGCGAACCGTGACGTTCCGTCCGCTGCCGGCAGGCGCCACGCGCGAATATTTCGCGCGTGTGCGCTATGCGTTTGGCGCGATCACGCAGGGCATCGCGGCCCTGCACGCGTCGGGCATCCTGCACCGCGACCTGAAGCCCTCCAACGTGATGGTCGAAGACGGCGGTCGGGTCGTCATCCTCGACTTCGGGCTGGCGATCGATCGCGAGCGCAGCACGCAGGACGATCCGCTGCGCCGCTCCGGCACCTGGGAGTATCTTTCGCCCGAGCGCATCCGAGGCGAGCCCGCACGCGAGGCCACCGATTGGTACGCGCTCGGCGTCATGCTCTATCGGGCATTGACCGGCTTCATGCCTTACTTCGCGAGCGAGCCTTACGGCGCCTTCCGCGTGCCCGAGTCTGCTGCGCCGCACTTGCTCGATCCCAACATTCCGGCGGATCTGAGTGTGCTCAGCGTAGAGCTCCTGCGCGAAGATCCGGACACCAGGCCGGGCGCGCGCGAGCTTCTGGCGAAGCTCGGCGCGCTGCAGGCGTCGGCTGCGGCGCCGCGCGCTCAGGAGTCCGCGAGCCCGCTGTTCGGGCGCGAGCGGGAGCTCGCCTTGCTGGAGCGCGCGCTCGCAGAGGCGAGAGCGGGCGAGCCCCGCGTCGTGCGCGTGCTCGGCGAGTCGGGGATCGGGAAGACCGCGCTGCTCGACGCCTTCGCGCAGCGCTGCACGGCGGCCGCCGACGTGCTGTTCTTGCGCAGCCGCTGCTTGGCCGCGGAGACGAGCCCCTACAAGGGCGTCGACGGTCTGGTGGACGCGCTCGCGCTGGCCATGGCCGCGCGCGCGGATCCGGCGCCGCCGGTGCCCGCCGAGGCCGGCGATCTGGTCGCCATGTTTCCGCTCTTGACGCGTGTCCCTGGCTTCGACCTGAGCGCGACGAGCGAGGACGAAGCGCGCTCCGAGCGCGCGCGCCGCCGCCGCGCGGTGGGCGCGCTGGCCCAGCTCTGCAGGCGCGTGGCAGAAGGCAAGGCGTTGGTGTTGTGCATCGACGACGCGCAGTGGGGCGACGAGGACGGCGCAGACATCGTGCTGCAGCTGCTCTCGGAGGGCCTGCTTTCGCGCACGCTGGTGATCGTGTCTTCGCAGCCCAAGTTCACGGAGCAAGCGCAGCTTTGGGAGCGCCTCGGCGATCTGAGCCTCGCCCAAACGCTGGTCCTCGGCCCCCTGTCCGAAGCGGACTGCGAGCGCTGGGTCGAGGCGTTGGTGCAAGGAGGCGAGCTGCGCGAGTTCGTACCCGCGATCGTCCGCACCTCGGCGGGATATCCGATGTTCGTCATGCAGCTGGTGCAGTCCGCGCTCGAACGCCGCGAGCTGGCCCCGGCGCAGATCGACCTGCCGAGCCTGGTCGGCGAGCGGCTCCGTCGCTTGAACGACGGAGAGCGCGAGCTCGTCGAGGTGCTCGCCCTGGTCGCGCGGCCGCTCGCGCGCGAGTCGCTCTCCGCGATCGGCGTGGCGCCCGTCGATGGCTCGCTGCGCATGCTGCAGGCGCATCGTTGGATTCGCGCGAGTGGACCGCTCTCCACGGGCAAATTCGAGATCTCGCACGACAAGCTGCGCACGCTGATCTGCGAGAGCGTGCCGACAGACCTGCAGCGCGCGCGCCACGCGCGCATCGCCACGGGGCTCGCGGCAGACGAGAGCGTGGATCCGGAGTTGTTGTCGGATCACTTCGAGCGCGCAGGCATGCTGCAGGAAGCCTCGTACCACGCCGTGCGCGCGGGACACGACGCGCTCGAGCTGATCGCGTTCGCGCGCGCGGCCGCCATGTTCGAGCGCGCGCGTGCGCTCCATCCGGTCGTCGGCAAAGCTCGTTACCAGCTCCTGCACGGGCTCGCCTCCGCGTATCAGGGGCTCGGTCGCGGTCAGCGCGCGGCCGACGCCTGGAGCCAGGCGGCCGCGCTCGCCCACGATCGCGCGGA
>CAZYWR010000486.1:0-2435 GCA_964651185.1 uncultured Polyangiales bacterium | reverse complement strand
TCTACGCGACCGACAGCAAGACCCACCCCTCAGGCACCAGCGCGGGCTGCAACGCCAACGAGGTCGGCGCGTACTTCGTCGCGGGCTGGGCGCCCGGCAACGACAACTCGACGATCAGCAAGGACGTCGCGCTGCAGCTGCCGAGCGGCCCGAACGCCGGGCTCATCCTCGAGGTCCACTATTACAATCCCACAGGGAGCGCGCAGAAGGACGCGAGCGGCATCCGCTTCTGCACGGGCAAGAAGAGCGCGCGTCCCCACACCGCCACGGTGCACACGCTGGGCTCGGAAGCGATCTGCATCCAGCCGGGCGCGCAGCAGACCGTGACCGGGATGTGCAGTCCGCGTACCGATATGGGCGATGCGCACATCACGGGGATCTGGCCGCACATGCACAAGATCGCCCGGCGCCAGACGGTCATCATTCACCGCAGCGACGGCAGCTCAGAGACGATCCACGACGAGCCGTTCTCGTTCAACAGTCAGATCTTCTATCCCAAGGACAACGTCGTCGTGCATCCGGGGGACACGGTCGAGACGCGCTGCGGGTACCAAAACGACACCTCGAGCGAGGTGCACTACGGCGAGCGGACGCAGGACGAGATGTGCTACGCGTTCGTGCTCGCGTGGCCCGCGGGCAGCCTGGCGAACGCGTCCACGCCCGGCCTTGACACGAGCACGTTCTCGCTCAACCGCTGCGCCGAGCCGCTCTCGATCCTGGAGAGCTGCAATGGCTTGGCGGATGCGCCCGTGAACGTCCAGTAGCTCCCCGTAGAGAGCGCTCGCTCGGGCTCCCCGCCCGGCGCCGGGCGCTCCACGCGGAAACCGAGTCCCTGTGCGAGCGGCGCCAGCCCGCCGCGGACGAACCGACGCCGAGGACCGTTCGCCAGGCTATCCGAGGCTCGCGCTAAGCAGCGACGCGCTCTGCCGGGCCCGCAACGCCGCGCCCGTCGACAGCGGGCCGAGGGCGGCCCACGGCTTGTCTTCACTGTTCTGCAGCGGCGCGCGGCGCGCGGTGAGCACCTCGGCGCCCGTCTTGGTGACGGCCAGCGTGTGCTCGAACTGCGCCGAAAGACTGCGATCGGCCGTCAGCACGGTCCACTTGTCCGGGAGCACCTCGCAATGATAGTCGCCGAGGTTCACCATCGGCTCGATCGTGAACACCATGCCGGCCTTGATGCGCTTGCCCGCCCCGCGCGTGCCGTAATGTGCGACCTGCGGCGCCGTGTGGAATTCGCGGCCGATGCCGTGCCCCACGTAGTCGCGCACCACCGAGCAGCCGTGCGACTCCGCGAACTCCTGAATCGCCGCGCCGATGTCGCCGAGCCTCGCACCGTCCTTGACCTGTGCGACGCCGATCTCGAGGCACTGGCGCGCCACCTCGACCACTTTCTTGGCGGCTTCACTCGGCTCGCCCACGTAGAAGGTCGCGCTCGTGTCGCCGTGAAAGCCATCCTTCGCAGGCAGATACGAGGTCACGTCGACATTGACGATGTCGCCGTCTACGAGCACGCGCGGCCCCGGGATGCCGTGACACACCACCTCGTTCACGCTGGTGCACACGCTCTTCGGAAACCCGTGGTAGCCGAGCGGCGACGGGCGCGCGCCGTGCGCCAGCGTGTACTCGTGCACGAGCGTGTTGATCTGATCCGTAGTGATGCCTGGCCGGATGTGCTCTCCGACCATCAGCAGCGTGTCGGCGGCGAGCTGGCAAGCGGCGCGCATCCGCTCCAGATCTCGCGCGCTCATGATTTCGATTCGGCTCACGCGGCGACTCCCGGTCCTGACGAACTGAACAGAAAACCTAGCATGCCCGAAAAAAGGCGGACCCGAGCAAGGGGCAACTTGCTCGGGTCCTACAGCCCGTCCCGGGAGTTGGGACGCTAAGCTCTCGGTCCGTTTCTTCGCGCCGCAAGCGCCCGTGCGGCCCGCCCCGCACGCGCAACCCCGCTCTTCCCCCTGACGCCGCGAGAGCCGCCCGAGTGTTCCTCGTGACGGCCGCGTGACGGCGCTCTTTCCCCTTTGGCGATCGCCTAAGCCCCGAAGTCGAGCTCTTCTAGATCGCGATCCTCGAAGTGCAGTTCGCTGACGCGCAGCTCGGCTTCCTTCCACAGGTCGTCGATGGACCAGCCGAGCTTTTGCTCGGGCCGGATCTCCTCGCGCTGGAACTCGGCAAAGCTGCGATAGTTTTTGGGTGCCGACATGGTCCGATCGCCTCCTCGTTGGCGACTCTTCGCGCTCGGGCCGCTGAGGCTTGGAGCACGTTGCCTTACATCGGCGCAGACGCTACCACCATGACGATCGTGCACCCAAAAAAGCGCGCAGTTGGCGCGACGCCCTTGCTTATGCGAAGTTCGCCGCACGAGAGGGAGTGGCCCCCCGCATGGCCAAGGTCGTAGCGATCACCAACCAAAAGGGCGGCGTGGGCAAGACCAC
>CAZYWR010000485.1:0-5021 GCA_964651185.1 uncultured Polyangiales bacterium | reverse complement strand
CTGGCCGCGCCGGCCGATCGCCAGCGACAACTTGTCGTCCGGCACCACGAGCTCCATGCCGTTGTTGGCCTCGTCGATGATGACGCGCGAGACCTCGGCTGGGGCGATCGCGTTACACACGAAGCGCGCGGGGTCACGGTCCCAGGGCACGATGTCGATCTTCTCGCCGCGCAGCTCCTGCACCACGGCCTGCACGCGTGAGCCCTTCATGCCCACACACGCGCCCACCGGATCGACGTCTGCGTCGCGGCTCGAGACGGCGATCTTGGAGCGCGCGCCCGGCTCGCGCGCGGCGGCCACGATGCGCACGATGCCCTCGTAGATCTCGGGCACTTCCATTTCGAACAGCTTGACCAAGAGCCCCACGTCGGTGCGCGAGAGAATGAGCTGCGGCCCGCGCGCCTCGCGGTCGATGTCGAGCAGGAGCGCCACGATGCGGTCGCCCGGACGGTAGCTCTCGCGCGGCGTCTGTTGGCGGGACGGCAGCACCGCCTCCGTGCGCCCGAGGTCGACCACGATGTTGTTGCCGCGTTCGAAGCGGCGCACGATGCCCGTGACGATCTCGCCGCGGCGATCTTTGAACTCGTTGAAGATGATGTCGCGCTCGGCGTCGCGCACGCGCTGGATGATCACCTGCTTGGCGGTCTGCGCGGCGATGCGCCCGAAGCCTTGGCGCTGCTGGCGCAAATGCAAGAGATCGCCGAACTCGCGGTCCTGCTGGCGCGCGCGCTCCGTGTCCTCGCGCAAGTAAAAGATCTGAAAGCCGAGCTCCTCGCCTAGGTTGGCCTCGAGTCCGTAGCGTTTGGCATCGACTGCGCTGATCTCGCGCTCGGGATTCTCGACGCGCTCGACGACCGTCATGTACTGGTACAAGTCGACCGCGCCGGTCTCTTCATTGTAACGCGCCTCGAGCTCGCGGTTGATGCCGAAGGTGCGCTTGGCCGCCGTCAGGATGGCCTGTTCCATGGTCTCGATCAGGATCGCCGGGTCGATGCCCTTTTCCTTGCTGACCTGGTCGATGATGCTCTGGAGCGAGAGAGTGCCCGTCTGCATGAGTTCGTCACCTTTGGGCCGCTGACGTGCCCACGATCGTTGCGCGAGATTCAGAAGCGGAAGACGAGGCGCGCCTTTTCCACCTCGCCGAGAGGAAGGGCGAGCTCGTCGCCCTGGGCGTCGCGCAGCACCACTTGATCGCCGCGTAGCCCAGCGAGTGTCCCCACGAAATTCTTGCGCCCTTGGCGCGCTTGTTTCGTCGACACGCGCACCTCTCGGCCGGCGTAGCGCTCGAAGTCGAGCGGTTTCACCAACGGGCGCTCCACGCCCGGCGAACCGACCTCGAGCCGATAGTGGCCTGGGATCACATCCTCGTCGCGATCGAGCGCCTGGGAGAGGGCGCGGCTGACGCGCGCGCAGTCCTCGAGCGTGACGCCTGCGCCGGCCGGGAGCTGCTCGGCGCCCGGCAGCTCGATCAACACGCGCAGCACCTGCCCGCCCGGTTCGGCAGCGAGGCGCACGTCGACCAGCTCCACACCTTCGGCGCGGCAGACGGGCGCGATCAAAGCCTCGAGCTGAGCAGGATCGACGAGCGATTTCGGCATGTGTCGGATGGCGTGTACGAGGCTGCCCTCTCGGGCAGCCATGAGATTGTTCCCCATGGCAACAGCAGGGATTCCGGGTCGATGGCCTGGCGCTCCTCGGAGAGGAGCAGCGACGAAGACCAAAAACAAAGAAGGCGGGACCCGGGTGGGCCCGCCTGCCGGCATAACCCTAAACTGTCGAGTCAGCGTTTAGCACGCGGGTTTCGGGCCGGCAAGCAACGCGCACACCCCCTGCACGGCCGGTCGCGGACCTCACGCGGACGACGTCGCCCTCAGCCGCCGACTGCGACCTGCGCCACCTTGGGCATAGGCGCGAGCGCCACGCCATAGCGCGCCAACGCCCGCTCGGCGAACGCGTGCGCCATGGGCGTGTCCACGTCGACCCACATGGCATTCCCGACCGAAACGGCCTTCATCGCACCGCGCCGCGCCAACGCCTGCACGCCCTGAGAAAGCGAGCAGCCGGCCGGCCCCTCGGCCTGCTCGAGCGCTTCCATCAGCGCGCCGGTGACCTTGAACACGCCCGTGTCGAGCGCGTGATATTCCGGCAGCTCTTTCGAGATCTTCACGATCCGATCGCCTTCGAGCAGCACCTTGGTGGCGTCGGGGATGTCGATGCAGCGTGGGACGTCGAAGTCGATCCCCAGCACCGCTTCGTCTGTGCCGAGCGGATACGCGTCGATCGGCTCGATCAGCTCCGGGGCCCACAAGTGATCGCTCATCAATACGAAAGTGGGGCCGTCGACGAAGGCCTTGGCCTTGAGCAGCGACGTGCCATTCGGCTTTTCGTACTCTGGGTTATCGACAAAGCGCAGATCGAGACGGAAGCGATGGCGCGAAAGCCCGGCGCGCAGCACGTCGCTCATGTAACCCGTGATGACGACGACTTCGTCGACGCCTGCGCGTTCGAGGTTACGGATCGCGTGCACGATCAGCGGCACGCCTCCAACGCGCTTGAGCGGCTTCGGAAAGCTCAGCCCGCTCACCAGTCGCTCGCCTTTGCCTGCCGCCAAGATGATCGCTCGCTTCATCGCATGCCCCTGTCGCACTGCCGCCGCGCTCGTTGCCACGACGTCACACGGCGTGAATAGCCGGCACACCACCGTGAAAACGGAGCCTCGCTGTTTGCGTAGGTCCTTTTCGATCGCGTGTTCTGCGAATGTGACGGCACTTCTGAAGCTGGCGTTACGCAACCGTCATGCCAGCGTGACGTCTATCCAGCCGTGTGCGCGGTAGGCCTCGAGCGTGCGCGCAGTCGCCCTGCGCTGGACTGTGAGCGCGAGCAGCATGATCAGGTTCATCACCGTGAGCCGCATCCAGAGGTACAGGTCGAGGCGATCAGCCATGCCGAAGATGGCGAACAGGTACGAGTGGGGCGCGAGGGATACCGCCATCCAGAGCTGCATCGGGCGTCGGTTGAGCTCGCGATAAAGCGCGGCGCCGTGCTCGTTGCGCGCCACGCCGCGCATCAGCGCGAGCGCGCGCGCGTTGGTGGCGCGGATGAGCTTCTCTTGGAACCGGTTGTAGTCCGCGTAAAACGCCATCGAGATCCGCGTGTACCAGGGTGCACGCTGGCGCGCGGCCTGCTGCCGGAGCTGTTCTGCGCGCTCTGCATCATCGCCTTCACCACCGCGATCGAGACGCGTCATGCGCAGATGCAGCTCCTTGTAGAAGTCGTAGAGATTGAGTTGGAGCCCGGTGGTCAAGGTCGCGCCCACGCCCAGCGCGAGCAGCGTTTTGTCCGCGCCCGTCGCGGCCAGGTGATACAGGCAAGCGGCCACCGTCGACAGCCCGACGAGCATGTCGGCGGTTCCGTCGAGCGCCCGTCCAAATGCCGACTGCATGTTCTTGGCGCGCGCCAAGATGCCGTCGGCGCCGTCCATGATCGCCGAAATCCAGAGCAGCGCGCCGCCCCACACCATCGCGCTACGGCCGCCGTCGACCCAACACGCGGCCGCGGCCAGCCCGAGGCTTATCGCCAGGAACGTGACCTGATTCGGGGTCACGGGAGTTCGGTACACGAGTCGACAGAACGCGTAGGCGAGCGGACGATGAACCCACAGGTTGACGGGATCTTCGACGTCTCGGGATTTGAGCACCTGCGCAAAGGGCGGGAGACCCGGGGCGCTGCTCGGGGCGGGAAGCTCGGACCGCGTTGCCATGCGCGACGCCCTATGCATCGGCAACAATTGCGGCGCAAGCGACGCGCTGTGAGGACACCGGCATGGCCGAGCGCGTGCACGGGCGCGGGGAGCGGCGTCGATCCCCGGACGGTGATAAAACCACGCGCCCGTGCGCTGGCCTCGTCCGATCGAGCGTGAACCTGCGCCGCGCTGGCTGCTCGCTGCCTCGCTTCTGGGCTCTCTCGTGCTCCACTTGGGGATCGCGCTGCTGCCGCGCGCGCTTTGGCGCCCGCCCGGGCTCGACATCGAGTTCACGCTGCCGATCGACGTGGAACTCGGCACGCCGGAGGGACTCGCGACCGCGCCGGCGCCGGCCTCGACGCCGCCAGCAGCGAACACGCCCGCGGCGCCGGCGGCAGGGGCCGGCGCGACGCAGCGCGACGCGGGTCGCGATCGCGCTGCGGCTGCGGATGCCGGCACTGACGACGCGGGCCTATGGGCACGCGACAAACGCGCGCACGACGCGGGGACCCCCGGGTTAGGGGCCGATGCAGGGACCTTCGCCGGCAAGCTCCCGCCAGGCACCCAGATCGCGGTGCGCGTTGACATGGCGCGCATCCGGCGTTCGCCTATCGCCGCCGATGTGCGCGCCCTCGTGGCCGCCATCCCTGATTGGCAGGCGCTCCTCGAAGGCTCTGGCATCGACCCCATCGAACAGCTCGATCGCTTGCTCATCGCCACGCCCAACCTGCAACGAGAGAAAGTCGTGCTGGCGGGCCGCTACGTCGGCGGTGAGCAGGTGGTGTTCGATGCGGTGGAGAGGCTCGGCCAAGCGCAACAACAACCGATCGCCTGGCGTGACCAAGGCGGCGTGCGCGTGGCCCCCTGGGCGAACGCGGACCGGACGCCGCGCGTCATCGCGCTGGTCGGGCCGGCGCATTTCGTGATCTGCCGCGCCGAGGACCTGCAACGCGTGCTGGCGATCGCCGCGGCGCGCGCAGCACGCAAAAGCAAGAGGCCAGCGCGTCCGCTCGATCCGGGCCCGGCCGAGGCGCTGCTCTCGATGGACGAGGACGAGGGCGTCTCACTCGAAGTCGACGGAGTCGAGGCGTTCGTGCGGCGGGGGCGCCGCGGCGTTCCGCAACGGCTACGGCTGTCGGCGCTGGAGCGGCCCGGCGCGCAGATCGAGCTACGCGCGCTCTTCAGCTACGCCGATCCGGCGCAAGCGGGCGACGCGAAGACCTACTGGGACGAGCGCAGGGAGACCTACGCGAACAATCCCTTCGTCGCGCTGCTCGGG
>CAZYWR010000484.1:0-3458 GCA_964651185.1 uncultured Polyangiales bacterium | reverse complement strand
GCCGCGCTGCGCGCGCTGCTCGAAGTGCCGGGCGTCGCGGACGCCGTGCTCGAGGGCGAGATCCTCCCGGCCGACCTGCAGCTCTTGCCTTATCTCGCGAGCAAGCTGCAGGACCGCACGCTCGTCACCAAGAAGACCGTGCGCGAGCGCGCCGACGCCGTGCGCGCCAAGCTCGCCGGTCTCTGGTCGCTCGATCCCGGCGATGACCACGGGGAGCTGTTGACCTATGTGCTCACGCATCGCGACGCCAGCTACACGCCGCCTGCGGCCGCGGCCTACGCGGAAACGCTCAGGCAGGGCGCGGAGCAGGCGCTCGCAGCCTCCGAAGAGCGCGCGCTGCGTGAATTCGTGATCGGCCGGCTGCCGAGCGCGATCCACAGCGCGTGGACGCGGCTGCAGGATTGGATCGTCGAGGTGAACCGCAAGATGCGCGCGGCGGCGGCTTCTTCGGGGGTCGGCGTGCAGGTGCGCGCGCCGTTGCGCGATGACCTCACGCCCGCCGCGCGCGATGTCCACGCGCTCTGCTGCAGCGTGCCCGAAGCGGAGCGTACAGAGGAGCAACGGCGCCGGCTCGGCGAGGCGCTGGCGGCGCTCCTGGCCGCGGCCGAAGGCGACACCATGCAACAGCGCGTCGCGTCCGCGGTGAACGTGCGCGACTGGGTCGAGGTGCACTACGAAGTCACGCGACCCGGCGGCAAGAGCCAGCGCTGGAGCGCGAAGACGGGGCTCTCCGGCGGCGAGCGGCGGCTGGTCGTGATCGCGCCCATGCTCGCTGCCATCGCGGCCGGCTACGATCGCTTCGGCCCAGGCGCGCCGCGGCTGGTGGCGCTCGATGAGATCCCGGCCGAGGTCGACGAGCGCGGGCGCGCGGGGCTGGCGCGCTATCTCGCCGAGCTCGATCTCGATCTCGTCTGCACCAGCTATCTGTGGGACGGCTGCCCCGGTGCCTGGGACGGAATCGACGCTTACGACCTCGAAGCAGGTCCAGACGGAACCGTGGTCGCTTTTCCGTTGCTCGTGCGCGGTCTCGCTCCGATCCCGGAGCTCGCGCTCGCGCACGCGTTCGCGCCGCACGAGCCGGCCTAATTTCATTTCCACGGCGCGCTGTTTAGGGCGAGCGCCGCCGCACACCCTCGAGCACCTCTCCGACGACTTCTCCGTGCGGATCGAGCCAATGCGCGAGCTCCCCGGCCAGGCGCTCGCAGATCTCGCGGGCCGCGCCGAGCAGCGCGAGCTGTGCCGTGCGCGAGCTCGCGCACCTCGCCGCTTCGAGCAAATCCGCCGCGTGGCGCAGTTGTTCGGGCAGAACCTGGAGATCACTCATCATCATCTGACACATTCGCGCGCGCTCTCGCGCAAGTCAAAGAGCTAGTCCGACGCCGGAAGCGCGAGGAGTCGCTGGAATTGGACGAACTGCTTCCTTCCCTCGTGGTCGATCACCGCGATTTGCGAGAGTCCGTCCTCGCGAAGCTCGATGTAGACCTCTTCGGGCGAAGCGATCACGTGATCGAAATGCGCATCGCCGGGTCCCTCCAGCGCGACGTAGAGCGCGTTGTCCGACGGTTCGTAGGTGAGCCCGCCGAGACGCAGCTGCTCGGCATCGAGCTGATCTCCCACGTCGAGCGCCACGATCTCGAGTTGAGCGGGTTTGCCTTCGAGCACTTTCGATGTCGAGTCGAAGAAGGCCCGCCAGTTGGAACGGTCGATTTTTTCGTAGCTCATCTCGGCACCCCGTACCCGAGAGTTCAAGGCGCATGCCATGGAGTCGGCGCTCCATGATCTTGTCCTGCGTTCAATTGGCCGCCGGTGACGGCGGCAGGTTCCCGCGACGTGCCCGGCCAAATTCGCCCATCTGTGCGCCGCCGCGCGCCACACGCGCGGTCTGTTCAGGTTCGGCGGACCGACGCGACGCGCGCTCGCGCGTGCCGCACCTTTGCTTACGAGGAGGACCGCCGCCAGCGCGACGCCGCCCAGAGCTCGAGCCGCCGCAGCAGCCGCGCGCTCATGCGTGGGCGCGTGGGGCTGGTCGCAGGCTTCGGTCGTTCGGGCGGACGATCGCGGCCCGCCCAGCGCGCGGGCGGATCGCTGGCCGGAAACGATTCCCAGCTCGATTCATCCACGACGTCCCATTCACTCGATTCGCCGAGCTCTCGACGGTGTCTCCAGAGCTGGCTGCGTTCTCCGGCCGTGCGCTCTCGCGCCGGCGCGGGTTGTGCGTCTCCGTGGTTTGCTGCGACTGTCGGCATGGTTCCTCGCGATCCACATGATGGTTCAGCCAGCGCCGCTTCATGCTTCGCGCGGCTGCCTCTGGAAATATGCGCCAGCTTGGCGCGCACGTCTTTGCGTGTGCGCAGCGAGATAGCCTCCGCACCGAACATGCCACCGAACACCAGCTGGCCGCGAGAGCGCGCTCTCGAACGCAGTGCGAGCCCGCCCTTTGTACATGCGTGGCGCCCGCATGCCGCACAGGCGAAAAAAACGGCCGGCATGTCGATCGAGCGCCGCCTCGTTCGTCGCGCTCGTGGAACCCCGAGGAGGACCATGAAGTACCTAACGTTTATTCGCCATTCCGAGTCGTACCGTCAGACACCGCCGCCCGCTGCTTTGATGGAGGCGATGGGCAAGTTCGTGGAAAAGTCGAGGAAGGAGGGTACGCTCGTCGATACGGGCGGGCTCTTGCCGAGCGCCGAAGGCGTCCGCGTGCGTCTCGCCAACGGCAAGATCTCCGTCAAGGACGGCCCCTTCACCGAGTCCAAGGAGGTGATCGGAGGCTGGGCGATCTTGCAAGCAGACTCGAAGGCCGAAGTTATCCGCATCGCCACCGAGTTCATGGAATTGCATCGCAAACATTGGCCCGAGTTCGAGGGCGAATCCGAAGTGCGACCCATGTTCGATCCGGGCATGGGCCCGTAGCCCTTCGCCCACCCGGGGCATGCCGCATGAGGCAGGCGCCCATCCCTCGGTGAGCTCGACCGTGCGTTCCGCCCGGCGCGACCGCCGCCCGCCTACGTACACGCACGTCAGCGCGCGGCCCAGCGCTTGACAGATCCAGGTAATCGATTATTTTCGCGTGCCTTTTCCGGGATAGCTCAGTCGGTAGAGCGTTCGGCTGTTAACCGAATGGTCGCAGGTTCGAGTCCTGCTCCCGGAGCCATTTTTCTCTCGTCGCCAACCAACGGCGAGGGTCGGTAAACAGAAGCCCCCAAGGAGCGATCCGAGGGGGCTTCGTCGTTTCTGCCCAGAACTCCGGGCGTTTCGCGCGCGGCGCGTCCTGCGACGGTGCTCTCGCGGTCGCTCGCGGAGAGCGCCGAGCGCGCGCGATGAGCGCCGCGTGGGACAGCTCTCCCGCTCTCTCTCCTGTCCCGTGGGGAGAGAGAAGCCGAGACGCATTTAACTGCGTACCCGGCGATCAACAGTCGGCCCCGTTGATCAACAGCTTCGGCGCCCACGATTGGGGC
>CAZYWR010000483.1:0-4060 GCA_964651185.1 uncultured Polyangiales bacterium | reverse complement strand
GGCCGAAGCGCGCTGCGGTCTCGGAAAACCCGGCGCGCTCCGATCTCGAAGAGAGCCCCAAGCCCGAGATCGCCCCGGCTCCGCCGCCGCCGAGCGAGCCGGCGCCGCCCCCCGCGCCCGCGCCGAAGTCCTCCGGCAACGAACCGTACGAGCGCTTCGAGTAGCGTTCGCTCAGCGCAGGAACACGACCGTGACCCGCTCGCCGCCCTCCTCCGCGCTCCCTGGGCGCATGCCGGCGACGTACGGAGAGGGCCGCTCGAGGTAGCCGCGCACCGCGTCGCGCAGCGCTCCGCTGCCCACGCCGTGTTCCACGAAAGCCACGCGCTCGTCCCGTCCGTAAAGCCGATCGAGGGAGCTTTCGAGCAGCGCCAGCGCGTCGTCCACCCGCATGCCTCGCAACACCACCGTGTTGTCGATCGTGCGCACTTGCGGACGAGGCGCCCCCGGACCCGAGCGCTGCTCGCGCGCGTCCCCGCGCGCTTCGACCTCCTCTCGCGCGCGCCGCTCGCGCAGCTCCGACACGTCCACCCACAGGCGCATCGCGCCAGCCGCCACCCGTACCTTGCCGCGGCTCGGCGGCTCGACCACTTCGACCTCGGTCCTCAAGCGCGGGACATAGACGCGGCTGCCCACGGAAAGCGCGTCCGGCGCGAGCTCTCGCCCCTCGGGCTCGGCCGCGGGCGCGAGCAGCTCTTCGACGCGCGCGATCGCGCCGCGCGCGGCCACGTCCGCGATGCGCTGCTGTGCAGCGCGCTGCTCATCGGGCGTAAGCTGCGGCTTGCGCAGGGCCTTGCGCGCGCGATCGAGCTCCCCGCGGGCTTCACGTAGCTCCTCGACCAGGCGCTGCGCCTCGCCGCTCAGGGTCTTTTTGTCGCGGGTGGCTTGCCGCGCGAGCTCCGCTTCGGCGGTGGCCCGCGCCGCGCGCGCCCTGCCTAGCTCGAGTGCGCGCTCTTCGTGCTGCGCCTCGAGCTCGCCGAGCCGAAGCTCGAGCTGCTTGACGAGCCGATCGAAGTGCTTGCTCTGCTCGGGCACGATCTCTCTCGCGCGCGCGATGATGCCGGGCTCGAGGCCGAAGCGCTCCGCCACCGCGAGCGCGCTCGAAGCGCCCGGCAGGTCGAGCCGCAGCCGAAACGTGGGCGCCATCCTCGAGACGTCGAAGCCGACCGAAGCGTTGCGCAGCCGCGCGTCGGCCAGGGCGCGCGCTTTGAGCGGCTCGTAGTGGGTGGTCACGGCCACCGCGGCCCCGCACTCGCACAGCCGCTCGACGATCGCGCACGCGAGGGCCGCACCTTCCTCGGGATCCGTGCTGCCAGCCAGCTCGTCGAGCAACACCAGCGAGCCCTCCCGCGCGACCTCCAGGATGCGCCGCATGTGATCGATATGCGCGGAGAACGTGCTCAGGCTCTTCTCCAGGCTCTGCTCGTCGCCGATGTCGCTCAACACTTCCGAGAAGAAGCCGCACTCGCTGCCTTCCTCTGCGGGGAGAAACAGCCCCGCGCGCACCATCAGCGCGGCCAGACCGAGCAGCTTGAGCGCGACCGTCTTGCCCCCAGCGTTCGGACCTGAGATCACCAGCGCTTGGCCGGCCTGCACGGCGACGTCGTTGGGCACGACCGCCACGCCATCGAGCGAGAGCACGGGGTGCTTCGCGCCCGACAGCCGCACGCGCGGGGCGGGCGTGAGCACTGGGCGAGCGAGCCCGAGCTTCTGGCTGAAGCGCGCGCACGCCGAGCGCAGGTCCGCGTGCAAGAGCGCCTCGAATGCGGCGCGCGCGCTCGCGAGCTCGGCGCGGAGCTCGCCCGAGAGGGCCGCGAGGATGCGTAGCTCTTCGCGCTCCTGCTCGGCTTCGGCGAGCTTGAGCCGGTTGCCCTGAACGACCAAAGAGCGCGGTTCGACGAAGATGGTAGCGCCGCTCGCGCTCGTGCCGTGGACGATGCCGTGCACGCGCTCGTGCGCGGCGCTGCGCACCGGCAGCACGTAGCGCCCGTCGCGCAGCGTGTAGAAGCGATCCGACAACAGGCCGGCTTGCTTCTGGATCAGCTCCTCGAGCCGCCCCACCAGGTGGGCGCGCAGGTTGCGCGTCTCGGTGCGCAGGCGCTTGAGCTCGAAACTCGCGTGGTCGGCCAGCGTGCCGTCGGGGTCGAAGGCTTCGTCGAGCAGTGCGGTCAGGCGATCGAGCGTCGGGTCGATGGGGCAAGCCGCGCTCAGGGCCGGCAGGCGCGTGCGGCGCGCCGCCAGGAACTTACGCAACACGCGCGCGGCGGCGAGCGTCGTGCGCAGCTCGTTCATCGCGACCGCGTCGAGGTCGCCGTGGCGCTCGACGCGCACGAGGTGCGGGCCGATGTTGCGGATGCCGTCGAGCGGAAGCGGCTCGCCTTCGCGCATGAGCGCGAGGGCCTCCGCGGTCTCGGTCAGTGCGCGCTCGGTCGCCTGATACGAATCCGCGAGCGGAAGTGCAAAGCCGCCCGGAAACGGGGCGCGTAGGTGCTCTGCAACCTCGCGCTCCAGCCGCTGCCATTCGAGGTCCCCGGTTGTCTTGCGCAACAGCGCTACATCGACCACGCCGACAGCGTAGCGCTTGCCGCGGCGTTCCGGCAGCGCGAGATCGGCGGAGCGAGCGGCTGGAGCGCACGCGCGCGGCGCGGCCCAAGCACCAGCGAGGAATCCGCGCCGGGGATCGTGGTCCGTCAGGGCGATCCGAGGCGGCCGGGCGGCACCGCGAGCGCCGGCCCGATACGCTTGCTACTTTGGGGCTTGTCGTCGAGCCTCGCCAACGCATGCCCCGCATCCGGATTCTCGAAACCACGTTAGCCGATCAGATCGCCGCTGGGGAGGTCGTGGAGCGACCCGCCAGCGTGGTCAAGGAGCTGCTGGAAAACGCGCTCGACGCGGGCGCGCGCGCGATCACCGTCGAAGTGCGCGAGGGCGGAACCGAGCTCCTGCGCGCCAGCGACGATGGCGCAGGCATGGACCGCGACGACGCGCAGCTCGCCGTGCTGCGCCACGCCACGAGCAAGCTGCGCACGGCCAGCGATCTCGAGCGCATCGCTACGCTGGGGTTTCGCGGGGAGGCGCTGCCCTCGATCGCGTCGGTGTCGCGCTTTCGCCTGGTCACGCGCACGCGCGACGCGCTGGAGGGGACCGAGGTGCGGATCGAAGGCGGCGCGGCGCCGCAGGTGAGCCCCGCCGGATGCGCGGTCGGGACCTCGGTCGAGGTGCGCGATCTCTTCTACAACACCCCAGCGCGCAAGAAATTCCTCAAGGGGTCGGCCAGCGAGAGCGCGCAAATCTCGGAAGTGTGCCTGCGCGCGGCCCTCATCGATCCGGGCCTGCGGCTCACTTTGGTGCGCGACGGCCGGCGCGCGAAGGAGTTCTTGCCTGCCGCCGACTGGGCTGAGCGCGGGCGCGCCGTGCTGGACGGCAAAGCCGTGCGCATCGAGGACACGCAGCGCGGGCTCCGCGTGCGCGCGCTCCTCAGCGCACCCGAGGAGGCTCGCAGCGGAGCGAGCGGCCTGCACGTGTTCGTGAATGGCCGCCCCGTGCGCGAACGCAACCTCGCGCGCAGCATCGCCTTCGCCTACGGCAGCGTGCTGCCGCCGGGACGCTATCCGACCGGCGTCGTGCACCTCGATCTCGATCCAGCCGAAGTCGACGTGAACGTGCATCCGCAAAAAGCGGAGGTGCGCTTTCAGCGCGGACGCGAGGTTCACGAGCTGCTCACGCGCATGCTCGCGAAGGGCCTCGGCACGTCGGCCTGGGCGGGCCCTGCGGGGCGCGCGCCGTCGTTTTGGCGAGAGCGGCTGCCCGTCGGGCCGATCGCGGAGCCCTCGCTCGGCACCGGGGAGACGGATCCCTGGGGCTTGTCGAGCGAGCTCGGAGCGGCTTCGGAGCCAGAGCGGGGCCGCGAAAGCGCCGCGTCGAGTCCGCCGCTCGACGATGCTCTGGCCTTGCCAGACGCGGCAGCTGGGCAAGGCGCGACCGAGCGGGAGCTTGCGCGCGGGGGAGCGCGCCTCGACGGTCCGCCGGGACGCGCGCACTCGCACGACGACCACGTGCGGCT
>CAZYWR010000482.1:0-4923 GCA_964651185.1 uncultured Polyangiales bacterium | reverse complement strand
CCGAGCCACGCGCCGGCGGCTACGGCGACCGGTGCGAAGGCCAAGCCCCGACGCACGGTCATGCGCAAGTTGTCGCCGATCAACACGGCCGTGGCCCCCAAGGCCAAAAAGGCGAAGGGCACGACGTGCATGTAGAAGCAGGCCAAGAGCAGCACGCCGAACAGAACCGCGCGCGGCAGCGTGAACTTCTGGCGCAGGCGCACGGCCGCGGTCAGACCCCAAAAGACGAACGGCAAGGCGGCTAGGAAGTTGAAGAACCCCAGCACCAAGTGCGCGTTGTAGGTGAGGCCGAAAGCGAAGATCGAGACGCGCGGATCGCGGCCGAGCGCGCGCAGAAAAGACGCGACCGAGAGCGGGATCGCGATGATGGCGGCGCACAGCAGGATCTTGTTGGCCAGTGTGACGCCAGCCACGTACGCGAGCAGCTCCGCGAGCAGGTAGTAGGCCAGGTACTGCGTGCGCGAAAGCTGCAGCTCGAAGTAGTGGCCGAGCCCGAGCTTCGGATAGTTCTTGAGGACGCTGATCGCGGCCAGGTGCTGCGGGAGGTCCTGAATGGGTGGATGACGTGCGCGCCAGATCGGGTAGACGGCAGTGATCGACAGGGCGATGAACACCAAGGTCCACGTGACGCCGAGCGGCTCGACCAACGCGAGCGCTGCGGCCCGCGCGCGCTCGCGCGCCTGGCCAAACGACAGCCCGCGAAAGCGCCCCACCGACATGACGCGTAGGCGCCCCATGAAAGCTTGAGAAACTCGCACCGTGGATCAGGACCGCAGCAGGCGGCTCAGGTGGTGGCGCTCCCACTCGATGGCGCGCGCATAGTGCCGGAAGCGCTGTTCGCGCTCGCGAAACTCCGGCGAATGCAGCTCGCGACGCCCGTCGCGGATGGGCATCGGCATCATGTGGTGCAACATCTCATGGAACACGACATACTCGACGAAGTAGCGCGGGACCCAGCTCCGATCCAGTGCTGGATGAATCCGAATCAACTTGCGCTCGGCACAGTAGGTACCGAGCTTGATGCAAGCGCGTTGGCGGCGAGGGCGATGGGCGGCCCGCCCCCACGTGACGCTCGCGTCGACCATGCCCTGGAAATACGTGTCGTTAAGCCGCCCGAAGATCGCGTTGAGATCGTGCTTCTGCCCGCGTGTGCGCAAGCTGTGACGCGGTGAGGGAGGCCGGATGCGCTGCTGGTTGGCCTCGATATACGCGCCGATCGCGCTGTTGGCGGCCCGATCGCCGTAACGGAGATAGCGGCCGAGCGCCACCTGCGTGAACGGATCCGCGTCGAGAAACATATGGTGAACGCGGACTTCGAGTGCACCTGGGACGGGGCGCGCGGTGATCATGGTGCGCCGGTTGTCGGTGATCGCGAGGACGATGCGCTGGCCGAGCACGCGGCGGAGGCTCTTTTCGAGCTGCTGGCGGGCTCCTTCATGGACGAAAAGATGCGACGTGGCGCTATGGGCCTGGTCGCTCAGGTCGTTCCGCTTGATGTGCGGGACGCGGACGGCTGAACGAGCGAGCTGTGGGACGACGTGGCTCGTGCCTTGGCCAGGGCGGCGTGACGCCAGGGACGGCCCAGCGGAGACGAGACGGTGGCGGGCCTGGGACTGAGCCCGCGATGCGAGGAAAGGAAACGAGACAAGGCCCTGTGACACGTGCCCTCCGCGGCCCAAGGGGCTCACCGACCACAGCAAGGGAGGTCAGGGCGCATGGAGCGCCACTAGCCTCAATCATATCGGGCGCTTACGCACCGCGACTGGTTCGCACGCTAGAGCGGCCCCTCCCCCTTGTCAAGCAGAGGCCCCCCCTTGGGTGTAACGCCGCGAAACTCCACGCTTTGATGCCTGTATACCCCCCTTCGAAAGGGTCTTGACGGGAGCCTCCTGATCGACCTTTGGCGGAGCGCGACAGAGGCGCCCGCGAGCGCGCACGAAGCGCCATAAACGCGAAGTCGATCACGATCGCGAACCACCGTCCCCCGCGCCGCTGTGCACGCGCGTCGCACCGCTGCTCGCCCCAAGCGCGCGTCGCGCGCGCAGATCGCTCGCGACGCGACCGCGGAGAGAGTAGACGCATCCCATGAACCTTCGCGTCGTCTACTTCGCCGCTGCGCGCGACCTCGCTGGCTGCGGCGAAGAAGCATTCGCGTTCCCGGCGCAAGCGCCGACGCTCGCCGAGTTCGTAAGCTGGCTCGGCGATCGACGTCCGCGCCTCTCGCCGTACCTCGCGCGCATGCGCTTCGCGCTCAACGGTGAGTTTGCTGACTCGGAAGCCCGCCTCGGCGATGGCGATGAAGTCGCGGTGCTGCCGCCGGTCGCCGGTGGCGCAGGCGAGCTCGCCGCCGTGCGCGACGAACCGCTTTCGATTGACGAAGTGTTGGCCGCGGTCCGCCAGCCGAGCGCCGGCGGCATCGCGCTGTTTGTCGGCACGGTGCGCGATCACCATCGAGGGCAGCCGGTCGAACGCCTCGACTACGAGGCCTACCGGCTGCTCGCAGAGAAAGAGATGCGGCGCATCGTCGAAGCGCTGATGGCGGCCCACGTTGGTACGCGCGTCGCGGCAGTGCATCGCGTCGGCGAGTTGGTGATCGGCGACACAGCCGTGATCGTCGCCGCCAGCGCTGCGCACCGTGACGAAGCCTTCGCCTTATGCCGGGCCGCCGTCGATCAGATCAAGGAGCGTGTACCGATCTGGAAGCGCGAGTGGGCTCCGGACGGCCGGGCCCTCTGGGTCAACCTCGAACGCGACGAACGGACCTGAACGCAACGCAACGCGCGCGCGAATGTCCGGCGTTCGCGGCGACAAGAAGGGCTGAACGCACAGGGCCGCTGCTCGTGGCGCAGTGCGCGCGCGAATGTCCGACGTTCGCGGCCGCTCATGGAGAGCCCGAGGCCTTGCAGTCGATGGGCGTGGTCGAGCCCCGCCTCCGAGCATGCGCGCCGAGGTGACGTAAAAAAGACGCCGCGCGGACTATGGACGCTCGCCCGTCGCGATGTCGCGCCAGCGTACCGCGAGTGCGAAGCGCAAGTAGGCCCAGTAGCCGACCGCGAGCGCGAGGCTGCGCAACACCAAAGCCGAGGCCGGCGAGACCTGCGCGGGCAGCAGCCGATCACAGAGAGCCGAAAGCAGGGCGAGCACCAGCAGCCCTCCGGCCCCCGGCACGAGGTTCCTGGCCAACACTGAGAGCGAGAGCGGCAGGACGACCCGAGCGAGGAGGTAGAGCACGCCCAGCAGCAACACCGCACCCGTGAACCAGGCCCAGCCCATGGCCATCACGCCGGCGGTCGCACCGAAGCCGCTCAGGGCGATCACGAAGCACGCGCACAGGAGCGCCGCACTCACGAGCGAGTCGAGCAGCGCGAGGCCGGGGCGGCCCACGGCGTGAAAGAGCTGCGGGAAGAGCAGCGCGAGCGAACGCAGCAACGCCGCCCAGGACAGCCATGCCGTGACTGGCGCGGCTTCGATCCAGCGGCCCTCGTCGACCAGCGAGAGCACGTCACGGGCACCCGCGGCGACGAACACGGTGACGGGTGCGAGCATCAGCATCAAGCTCTTCGCCGTCCAGGCGAACGCGCGCGCGAGCGCGGGGCGATCGGTCTGCAGCCGCGCATAGCCTGGCAGCGCCGCGCGATTGACCACGTTCAGCACGGTCTGGGTCGGCGTGATCGCCAGGTCGAAAGCCACCCGGTACAAACCGACCTCGGCGACCCCGAGATAACGCCCCATGAAGAAGTAATCGGCGTTGCGGTAGAGCTGGTAGACGATGCCGGCCGAAGCCGCGCGCGCGCCGAACGCGGCGAACGGCTTGAAGCGGCGCGGGCTGAAGGTGAAACGCGGGCGAAAGGGTTGAAAGGAGTAGGCCGCAAGGGCGATCGTGAGCCCGTAACCGAGCTGCCCGAGCACGAGCGCCCAAGCGCCCAGTCCCGCGTAGGCGAGCGCGAGCGTGGTCAGGCCCGAGCCCAAGCTGACGAGCGTGTTGGCCGCCGCGATGCGCTCGAAGCGCATGGCGCGGTTTAAGATCTGCAGCGGGACGAGCGCAGCGCCTACCAACAAGAGCTTGAGCGCCGAGACGCGGATCAGCGGCGCGAGCGCGCGCGCGCCCCAGAGCTCGGCCAAGAGCGGCGCCGCCGCCCACACCAGCGCGATGAGCGCGAGCGCGAGGCCCATCGTGTACCAGAACGCATCCGAAAGCGTGGCGCGCTCGAGCTCGGGCGCCTGCACCAGCGCCGTCGCGACGCCGAAGCCGTTGAACGCCTCGACGAACACGCCGATCGACCAAGCCAACGTGGCGAGCCCGAGCTGTTCGCGCGAGACGAACCAGAGCACGCCGATGGTGGCGAGCGCGTCGAGCACGCGCGCCACCGCGCTCGCGGCGCCGAGCCACACGAACCCGCGCTTGATCTCGCCCGCGACCGCGCGCTCGGTCTCGTCGTTCCCAGCGCGCGCGGAGGCGTCGATCACAGCACCATGCGGATCGGCGACTCGAGCAGGCCGCGCAAGAGCTTGAGCCACTCCGCGCCGAGCGCCCCGTCGACCACGCGATGATCGCAGCTCATCGTGAGCGCCATGCGCTTGCCGGGTACGACCGCGCCGTCCTTCACCACCGGCTCGTCGCGCACCGCGCCCACGGCCAAGATCGCGCCCTCGGGCGGGTTGATCACGGCGGCGAACGCGTCGATGCCGTACATGCCGAGGTTGCTGACCGAAAACGTGCCGCCCTGCATCTCTTCGGGCTTGAGCTTCTTCGCCCGCGCGCGCTCGGCCAGATCGCGCATGGCCTCAGAGATCGCGATCACACCGAGCCGATCGGCGTCGCGCACGACCGGCGTCACGAGGCCGTCGGGGATCGCCACCGCGACCGAGATGTGGACGCGATCGTGCAGGATGAGCGAATCGCCGGCGTAGCTCACGTTCACG
>CAZYWR010000481.1:0-13229 GCA_964651185.1 uncultured Polyangiales bacterium | reverse complement strand
CGCCCCGACCGGCGCGTAGGCCCCGCGAAACCCGCGAACGCGATGAGGCGTCGTGGGCTCGTCGCCAAGCAGCTCTCTGCGCGTGCGATCCGCCGAGAGCTGCGCGACGCCCAGGCGCGGGGCGAGCGCGCGCGCCAGCGTGCTCTTGCCGGATGCGATCATGCCGAAGCAGACGATGAGCCGCGGCGGCGCGAGCGCGCGGCGGCCCGCGGCGAGGGCCAGCAGGAAATAGCGGCGCGCCTCGCGCTTGGCGCGCTCGCGTGTGTCCGCGCCGACGCGGTCGTCGGCGGCGAGCATCGCAGAGACTTTCGCCCGCACCAGCGCGCGATAGCTCTCGTAAAAGTCGAGCAGCGCGTATAGCCCGTAGTCGCCGCTCTCCTGCGCGTACGCCGCGATCAGCAGCTCGGCCAGATCGGTGCGCCCGTGGTACGCGAGATCCATGGCCAGAAAGGCGAGGTCCGCGCACACGTCCGCGTAGCGGAAGCGTTCGTTGAACTCGATGCAGTCGATGACCAGGTAACCACCATCGCTACGATAGAGGTGCTCGAGGCGGAGGTCGCCGTGGCCGTCGCGCACGAAGCCGCCCTCTGCGCGCGCCTCGAATAGGCTGCGCTGCGCGTGCAGGAAGGCCCGCTGGTACGCGGCCAGCTCCGCGCGTTCGTCCGCGGCCAAGTAGCTCCCCACGTAGGGCTCGAGCTGCGCGAAGTTCTCTTCGACGTTCGCGGTGATCTGATCGGGCCGGCCGAACTGCGCCGTGTGCGCGTCTGCGCGCGCGGCGCGATGAAAGCGGGCGAGGAGCGCCGCGATCTGCTCGACGTCGTCCACGCCGAGATCGCCGCGCGCGAGCAGGAAGTCCGCCCGCTGCGCGTCCTGCAAGCGCCTCATGTGCACGGCCCACTCGAGCACCGGCTGATCGGCGAGCTGCTCTCGCGGCTCGAACGCGAGCTCGCCCTGTGCGCCGCGCACGATCGCCACCACGCCGAGGTAGACGTCGCGCGCGAGCCGCCGGTTGAGCTCCACTTCAGCCATGCACGCGCGCTCGCGCGCCTCGAGCGTGGAGAAGTCGAGGAAGCCGAGGTTCACGGCGCGCTTCGTCTTGTAGACGTCGCCGCCGCGCAGGAACACGCGCGAGATGTGCGTCTCGATCTGCGCGAAACCTGCTGTCGTAAGCGCGCGCGCAAGTTCGTCTTCGTTGAGCTGAGCCGGACGGACGTTTGCCATCGCACCCTCCTGCGAGCATATGTAGCCATCTCGGCGCCATGTGGAAACGCGATCTGCGCCACCGAGCGGTGTAGGCGGCACGCGGCGGCGGACGCGATCGCCTCCATGCGCGCCCTTCTCACCACCCGCGGAGCGGCGGCGCGCAGCGCAAGCGGCACGGCGCACGGTCACACAGCTGCTGCGGTCCACCGGCGTTTCGGGTGATGATCGTAGCGATGTCTTGTAGCATGTCCGGCCGCTTCGTCTCCGGCTCCGCGCTGTTCGCGCTCGTCGTGCTCCTCCTCTCGGCATGCGGCCGCGTCGGCATCGAGCTCACGCCGATCGACGGCTACCTCTCCAACAACGACAGCGGGGCGCTCGAGGACGGCGGAACGGGTGAGGACGCCGGCGACCTCGACGGATCCGCGTTGGATGGCGCGGACCTCAACGAAGACGCCGCAAACAACGCGGACGACGCGGCCACAAACAACGCGGACGACGCGATGGCCGACACGGCCGTCGACGCCTGCCGCACGCTCTGCGAGAACGCGCACGGCGCCGCGAGCTGTGACGACGGCACCTGCGTCAGCACCTGCGAGCTCGGTTACTTCGATTGCGACGGCGATCCCACGAACGGCTGCGAAGCCAACATCATGGACGAGGCGGTCAGCTGCGGGAGCTGCACGCTCATGTGCACGAACGATCACGGCACGGCCATGTGCTCGTCCGGCCTGTGCGCGCCGACCTGCCAGACCAACTTCGACGACTGTGACAGCGACGTGACCAACGGCTGCGAAACGGCCCTCAGCACAGTGACCGACTGTGGCTCCTGCGGCGTGACCTGCAGCAACGCGCACGGCACCACCAGCTGCACGTCGGGCGCCTGCGTGCCGAGCTGCGCGACGGGCTACGCCGACTGCGATGGCGATCCCAAGAACGGTTGCGAGACCAACACCGACAACGATCCCGCGCACTGCGGCATGTGCACGCACGCCTGCGGCACGAACGGCCAGATCTGCGTGAGCGGCGCGTGCGCGGCTTCGCCCTGCTCGACGGGCCGCGCGGAGTGCGACGGGGATCTCGCGGTCACGTGCGAGACCGACACCACCACGTCGTTGGCGAACTGCGGTTTCTGCGGGAACGCCTGCACGGCCGCCAACGGGACGCCGAACTGCACGAACAGCACCTGCGGCGTGGCCAGCTGCAGCAGCGGCTTCGGCAACTGCGACAACACCGCCAGCAACGGCTGCGAGACCACGCTCGCGAGCAGCACCGCCAACTGCGGCGCGTGCGGCGCAGGGTGCACCAACGCGCACGGTACGACCAGCTGCTCGGCGTCCAAGTGCGTGCCGAGCTGCAGCACGGGCTTCGGCGACTGCGACACCTCGCGCACGAACGGCTGCGAGACCGCGCTCGACACCGTCAGCAACTGTGGGACCTGCGGCAAGACCTGTCCCGCCAACGGCGGCACGCCGGTCTGCCAGTCGGGCGTCTGCAACACCATCTGCAGTCTGACCGGGACGTTCGCGCTGAAGGTCAGCCTGAACGACACCTGGGGGAACGCCGCCTATATCGGATCCGGCAGCGGCACGCACCAGTTCTGGCTGCGGCTCGTGGGCACCCACAGCGGCAACAGCGTGACCGAGACCATGACCGAGTGCGGCCGCTACGTCCCCGACTTCAGCTCGAACAAGGTCAGCGAGACCTTCCATTTCGATCTGCCCAACTCGGTGTTCGACAACAACTTCCTGCCCAGCAGCAGCGCGACGGTCACGCTCAGCAACTCGTCGCCCGGCGCGAGCTTGACCATGCCTTCGACGGCCTTCCTGATGGGCACGACCATGAGCAACCCGGTCACGGCCACATGGCCGAGCTCGGCCTCGTCGCTCACGCAAGTGGACATGGACGGCGACGGCAAGCCCGGCATGACCCTCGACTACTTGAGCAGTGGCAGCTACAGCGAGCCGCGCACGGGCGGCACCTTATTCGACCCGCGCGCGGATAAACCTTACTCTGCGACGCGTCTGGTCTTTTCGTTGAACGGAAGTCTGACCAGCTGCACGCAGTCGTCCGGCTCGGCGACCGTCAGCCACATCGACACGCGCATCTTCGGCTGCAAGCTGTCGGGCAGCTCGAGCGACTGCAACAACAGCCAGGGCAATTTCCTCGACCAAAACTGCGTGAACTACAACCTCGGTTCGGCCAGCTATACGATGGTCAAGGTGGCCGACGGCGCGAGCTGCGCGACCGTGCGCTCCGCGGTGCCGTGAGCGAAAGCGAGCCCGGATTCGGAGCTTCTCACGGCCGCGCGGCCTGGCTCCCGGCTGCGTAGCGAAGTACGCGCACTTTCTCCATCGTCACGAGCGCGCCGCCCGTGATCATCTCATCGAGGATCGGGACGAGCTTCTGCACGTGCTCGTCATCGTCCACAACCTCGATCAAGACGGGCAGGTCGGCGGAGAGGTCCACCAGGCTCGTCGTGTGGATCACGCTGTTGGCGCCGAAACTGGCGATGCCGCGCAGCACGGTGGCGCCCGCGAAGCCCTCCGCGCGCAGACGTTCGAGCAGCGCGCGGTGAAGGGGGTGGCCGTGCCAGCGGTCGCCTTCACCGAAAAAGATGCGCACCAAGGTTTGCGTTCCGTCCAGCACTCGCATAGGCCCTCCGCTTTCAAGTTCCGGTCATGACTTGTGCAATTGCGAGACCCAGGATGACGGCCAAGAAGCATGCGACCGTCGTGACCCCGAAGTTCGCGAGGGCGGAGCCGCGCGCTCCCTCCATCGCGAGCTTGGTGGTCTCGTACGCGAAGCTGGAGTACGTGGTCAGGCCGCCCATGAACCCCGTGGTCAGCGCGAAGCGTAGGTTCGGTGGGAAGTTCGCGAGATTCATGGCGCTCTGCAGGATCAGCGCGATGAGAAAGCAACCGACCACGTTGACGATCAAAGTGCCGTAGGGAAATGAGGTGCCGAATCGTTGAGCCGCCCAGAGGCTCACACCGTAGCGCGTGCCCGTACCGAGCGCGCCCGCAAGACAGATCCAGAACAGTCGTTCCATGCTCCAACTGTAAGCTCCCGCTGCCGCGGCACCAACTTGGCGGAAGCACGACCGATATTGCCGCCGCCCGAGACCGAGTGCTAGTCCGCACGGTTTCCTTTGACAGCTTCGATGTGCGATGAAAGAGTAGGATTCAAAGCAAATTGATGGCGGTGGAGTCCGCCGATAACCGCGGCGTTCATGCCGCCAATGACTCCTGCGAAACGCGCTGAAAAGGCGCCGCAGGAGCTCGCACAATCCTCCCGGCGCCGTTCACGAGGGAGGGTTTCATGTCCAGCGAGACCGCGTCGTGGCCGGAGCATCCCAAGGATGCGCGATCTCGGATGATTGTCTTGGTGCGGCACGAGGAAACCGCGCTGAACGTCGAGAAACGTTTCCGTGGCCGAGCCGATCCGCCGCTGACTCCGCGTGGTCGGGAGCAAGCCGGGTGTCTCGAGGAGGCGCTCGGCAGCTTCGAGCCAAGTCTAAGTGCTCTCGAGCCCTCGCGAGCGAGCCCTTCGCACGGCAGCGGGCTGAGTGGAGGAACACGCGTATGAGCGAGATCCAAAGCGTTCACGCGCGTCAGATCATCGACTCGCGGGGCAACCCCACACTCGAGGTCGACGTGGTGCTGGCAGACGGCTCGCGCGGTCGGGCCGCCGTTCCCTCGGGTGCATCGACGGGGACTCGCGAGGCCGTGGAGCTGCGGGATCGAGATCTCCGCGCCTTCGGGGGCAAGGGTGTTCGCGCTGCGATCGGCCACGTGAATACCCTCATCGCAAACACGGTTGTCGGGCACGACGCGGGAGCGCAAGCCGAGCTCGACGACACGTTGTGCAAGCTCGACGGTACCGAAAACAAGAGCCGGCTCGGGGCCAATGCGATCCTCGGTGTGTCGCTCGCTGTCGCGCGCGCGGCCGCGGCGAGCGCCGGCCTACCGCTCTATCGCCACCTCAGCGTGGACGCGCGCCAGCTTCCGGTGCCCATGCTCAACGTGCTCAACGGCGGCGTTCACGCCGACAACAGCGTGGACGTCCAGGAGTTCATGATCGTCCCTCTTGGCGCACCTTCGTTCGCAGATGCGCTCAGGATGGCCGCGGAGACGTACCTGGCGCTTCGGGCTCAGCTGAAGGAACGCGGGTATGCGACCGCGGTCGGGGACGAAGGCGGCTTCGCGCCGAACCTGCGCTCGAACGTCGAGGCCGTCGAGCTCATCCTCGACGCGATTCGCAGCGCGGGTTTCAAGCCCGGCGACGACATCGCCCTCGCGCTCGATCCTGCCGCCAGCGAGTTCTTCGAGGATGGCTTCTACGTCTTCAGGAAGTCCGATCGCAGCCGGCGCACTCCCGCCCAAATGGTTGAATTTTGGGAAGACTGGGTCCGGCAGTACCCGGTTATCTCGCTCGAGGATGGAGCGGCGGAGAATGACTACGAGGGCTGGCGTCTGCTGACTCAGCGACTCGGGAAACGCATGCAACTCGTGGGGGACGACAACCTTGTCACCAATCCCGCGTTGATCCGTAGGGCGATCCGCGACGGCATCGCGAACGCGGTGTTGATCAAGCTGAATCAGATCGGCACACTGACCGAGACGTTGCAGGCGATGCAGGAGGCGAGGCGCGCGGATTACGGCGTCGTCATCAGCCATCGCTCCGGCGAAACCAGCGACGACTTCATCGCTGACCTCGCGGTCGCGACCCACGCCGGGCAGATCAAGTCGGGCGCGCCTTGCCGCGGTGAGCGGGTGGCGAAATACAACCAGCTCTTGCGCATCGAGGAGGAGTTGGGCAAGGACGCCGAGTTTGCGGGTCGCAGGCCCTTTCGCCGGTGATCGAGCGTGATCGAGGTACTGCAAGGCGCGGACACTCTCAATGACAGCCAGCGGCGGACGCTGGCTGCGCGCTTTTGCTTTCGAAGCTGCCGTCGACGGCTGGCGCCTCGGCGGCGCGGACTTACGTTGAGACCTTCGCGCGCGACCTGACCGCATGGACCGAGGCAGAGGCCAACCGACTTTACTACGCGTTCTCCGGACATGTGACACCTGCCGTGGCACTCGCGCGCGCGGGCCCATCCGGCAGCAGCGAGGAAGCAGACATCGCCATGCTCGAACGTCTGCTCGCCGGCGAGTCCAATATATCAGAGCAGCCTCGCGAAAAGGTAAGATTATCGCGACAGAACCTCCGCAACGAGCGAGGCAAACGTGAGCTTTTGTGTGCGAGCGACGCGGGGTTTCCAAGCGAACCGCCACGTCAAGATGGGAAGCGCGCAATGCATTCGCTCACTCTGATGGAGATTCATACGCTCGTGGTTTCTGATATGAAATGAGCTCGACACGCCTCTGGAGCCGGCGGTATATGTCTTCTAGACGATCGCACCTTGCCTGAGGTCTCTCGCACGGCGATCGTCAAGGAGAAAGAAGTCATGATGACCGCACGATGGGCGGCGGCGGCCGCACTCATTGTCTCGTCCGCGTGCGCGCACGGAAGTTCTTCCACGAGGAGCACGCTGTCATACCTCGGCGGACGCGCCGGGCAGCCGCAGAGCTGGATCGCGCGGCCAGCGCGAGCATCGGAAACGACGCCTAAGCCAGCGAGTCGTGGTGCGTTCTATCAAGCAGGACAAGCTGCGCAGCCACAGAGCTGGATCGCAGCGGCGGATCGGCCGCCGGCAACCCCGCGGGCCGGGACATACCTTGGCGGGCGAGCAGGGCAGCCTGAGAGCTGGCCCGAACGCACACCCATGTCGCGTCAGCGCGCCACCGCGCCGCGTTGAGGCCCCGCGCGCTCGGTGACGAACCTCGAAGGGAGCGCGTCGCGCACTGGACCAGTACGAGGCAAGCTCATGAGCGGCCTGCGCCGACTGAGCCACACATGGAGGAACCATGCGCGTCCTGGATGGAGAGCAAATGCTCCTGCGCATCTTCATCGGTGAGAGTGACAAGTGGCACCACCAACCCCTCGAGCGGGCACTGCTCGAACGGCTGCGGCGCGAAGGCTTCGCAGGCGCCACCGTGATCCGGGGGATCGAGGGATTCGGGGCTCGCAGCATCATTCACACCGCTCACCTGATCGACCTCTCGGCCGATCTCCCCGTCTTGATCGAGGTCGTCGAGGACGAGGAACACATCGGCAAGTTGTTACGGATCCTCGATGAGATGATTACGGGAGGCGCGCTGGTGACGACCGAAAAGGTACGCGTGCTGCGTTATGCGCCCGCCGACCGGCGCCCGTCCTCGATGGCGTAACGCCACTGCGCCGCTTTGTAGCGGACCCCTGAAAGCTCCTTTTATGAGGAGCCCTTTGACAGCCACTTTCGCTGGTGGAACATTTGGAGGAGGAAAAATGGATGGCGGTGGAGTCCGCCGATAACCGCGGCCCGGGCCGCCAATGACTCCTGCGAATGACGCCCTATGGCGCCGCAGGAGCCTTTAGGAACAGCTCTCTCGGCGCCTCTCGACGAAGTACGCGGAGGTGCTCATGGCGAGTGTCTGGACGCTGGCAGCTCTGTGGATCGGGTTGGCGCTCGTGGCGACCTTACTATCCACCTGGCTGCATGTTACCACCGCGCTCTCCGAGATCGTCGTCGGGATCATCGCGCAGGTCGTCATCGGCGCCCTGATCGGCGGCCCGGTGCTCGGCACGGACGAGGGCTGGATCAAGTTCCTCTCGGGTACGGGCGCGATTGTCCTCACGTTCCTAGCCGGCGCGGAGCTCGGTCCGAGAGCGAAGCCGTGCTCCCCGCCTACGTCATCGGGATGGTGCTCGCCGGCACGGTAGGCAAGGACCATGTGCTCGTCGCGCGCCTGCGTACGCTCACCTTTGGCTTGCTCACGCCATTTTACTTCATCCGAGCCGGCTCGTTCGTCTCCGTTCCGGCCTTACTCACCGCGCCGTCGGTGTTCCTTCTGCTCCTGATAGCCAAGATTGTCACGAAGACGGCCGGCGTCTATCCAGCGACGAAACTCGCCCGCTATCCTGAGCGCGAAGCGCGCTACACGACGTTACTCATGTCGACCGGGCTTACCTTCGGCAGCATCTCCGCCCTGTTCGGCCTGAACCACGCGATCATCGACCAGGCACAGTATTCGTACCTGGTCGCCACCGTGATCGGCAGCGCGGTGATCCCCACGATCATCGCGAACGCCTTCTTCATGCCGCGCCATTTGCTCCCGAACGCTCGCCCTGCGCTCGTAGACGGCGCGGGCGCGGCGCTCGAGGAGGCGGCAAGCGCATTGCCGGAGAGTGAGCGCCGCACGCTGCGTGCTGCGCAGGAGACCCGACCTGGAGGTTGATCATGTACCGCAAGATCCTGCTCGGATTCGACGGTGCGGAGGGGTCGCGACGCGCGCTCGAGCGCGCCGTCGAGCTCATGTTGGCAGGTGGAGCAGAGCTTCACGTGGTCGGCTTCGGTCGGCTGCCCGAGTATGCGGAGACCGAAGGTGAGATCGAAGAAGCGCGCGAACAGGCCGAAGCCTTCTACGGGCGGCGGCTCGCCGACGCGCAGCTCGAGCTTCAAAAGCGCGGGCTCGAGGCGAACGTGCACATCGCGCTCGGCAAGCCGAGCGAACAGATCCTACGCATTGCCGACGAGTTACGCGTGGACCTAATCGTGCTCGGCGTTCATCCACACCATGCGATCAGGCGACGGCTCTTGGGCGCCACGGCGGACAAGCTCGTCGACTTCGCGGAATGTTCGGTGCTCATCGTACGCTGAGATGGAACCCGCGGACGAACTCAGCCATCCGTCCTGTGATGAAGGAGCGCAAAGCTCGTGAGCACGGAAGCACACCTCTGCCCCCATTGCTGGCGCGAGATCCCCGCCGAAGCGCAGCTCTGTCCACATTGCGGACGCTCCACGAACGAGCGGCTCCGCAAGGCTGAGCAGGAACTTGTCCAAGACAAGGCACGCCGGCGGTTCGTGCGTGAGGTCGCGGATCGTCTGGCCGGTGGCCAACACGTCGCCGTGCTCGCGTCCCGTGGATCCGGGAAGACGACGCTCGCCGCCTGCGTGCACCGAGAGCTGCTCCGCCGCGCTGTGCCGTGCGGGCTCTCGCCTTGGACGAGCTCGCTTTCTGAGGTCACCGCTGCGCTAGACCGCGCATACGGAGGCGTCGCGGCAGGCGCCCCGAGTCAACGGCATGCGCGTGCGCGGCTGCGACTCGAGGCGGAGCGCGCGCCTGCCGTGCTGCTACTCGATCATGTGCAGGACGTTCCCATGGCGTTGCGCGGCTTTCTGCGTTCGTTGCGGGGTGGAGCCGCAGGTGTCGCGTACTTCGTCGACATCGACTTCGATCGCGAGCACGCACGCATGCGAAGCTGGCATCTCGGTCACACGGAGCTCTGGGTTCCGCCACTCGGTAGAGCCGCGCTCCGTCAGCTGCTCGCGCCTGCCGCCGGAGCTTTCGCGGCGCGCGATCTGAGCCGGCTCGTGCGAGACGCGCGCGGACGGCCGGGCTTTGCGGTTCGCTGCGTCGAACTCGCGCGACGGGATGCTTATTGGCGCGAAGGACGGCTGCTGAGACAAGTGCTCGCGAGCGACGTCGATTTGGCGCTCTACCTCGGCAATCACGCCATGGGAGGCGGCGCGACGCCATGAGAACGCTCGCCGACGCGGCGCTCGCCGAGGTCGCTGCGCTCGCTGAGCAAGCGCGGGCGGCGAGTGTCGCGCAGGACGCCCGCGCGCTCCTGGAACGGGTACGCGAAGGACGCTTCTACGTGGCCTTCGTCGGCCAGTTCAAGCGCGGCAAGTCGACGCTGATCAACGCCCTGCTCGGCGAGCCACTACTCCCCTCCGGCGTCAGGCCGATCACGTCGGTCGTGACCGTCGTCCGCTTCGGCGAGCGACGCGCCCGCATCCGCGCCGGCACGAGTCCGTGGCGCGACATCCGCGTCGAGGAGCTCCCGCTTTACGTTTCGGAAGACCAAAACGCGGAGAACCGGATGAGTCTCACGGCCGTGGAGGCGTTCTGTCCAAGCCCGCTGCTCGCGCGTGGGCTGTGTCTCGTCGATACGCCGGGCATAGGCTCGGTGTTCCGCGGGAACAGCGCCGAGACGCGCGCGTTCGTGCCGCACATCGACGCCGCAATCGTCGTCTTGGGCGGCGACCCACCGATCTCGGGCGAGGAGCTCGAGCTCATCGGGTCGGTCGCTCCGCACGCACCAAACCTGCTGTTCGTGCTGAACAAGGCCGACCGACTGACCGAGAGCGAACGGAGCGAAGCGCTCGACTTTACGCGGACGGTGCTGTCCACGCGCGTCCCCGTGGAAGATCCGACTGTGCTCGAAGTAAGCGCGCTCGAACGCCTCGAGGCGCGCGGTCCCGAGCGCGACTGGGATGAGCTGGTCGGGCGCATCGAGGGTCTCGCGCGCGCGGGTGGAGCCGAGCTCGTCTCGCGCGCGGCGGCGCGAGGACTCGGCGAGCTCGCGCAGCGGCTCCGCGTGCACCTGGAGGAGGAGCGCTCGGCACTCCTGCGACCTGCCGAGGAGTCCGCGCGGCGGCTCGAAGCGCTGCGCAGCTGCGCGCGCGAAGCCGGGCAGGCTACGCGCGAGCTCAAGCACCTGTTCGACGCGGAGGAGGAGCGGCTCGATCGCGCGTTCGACGCCGAACGCCGGCGCTTCGTCGCCGAGGCGACGCCCGAGATCGCTGCGTGGCTGCAAGATCGATTGGCAGCCGCTCCGCCCAACCGAGCACGAAGGCTAGGACGCTACGCCTTGGAGCAGGCGCAAGGCATCGCGGAGACCTTGGTCGGCGCGTGGATGAGACGTCAGGACCCGCATGTGAAGCGCGAGTTCACCGTGATCCGCGAACGCTTTGTGACGCATGCCAACGCGCTCCTCGAGCGCCTGCAAAGCGCGGGACAGCACTTCCCGGGTCGCCTGCCTTCTGCGCTCGCGGACATGGGGCTGTACGCTCCGAGCCGCTATTACTTTCTCTCGGAGCTGCCGGCGTCGATGTCATCCTGGCGTGCCTGGCTGGCCGGCTGGTTTCGGGGCGCACACGCGGCCCGCGCCCATGAAAGCGGCGTGCGCTACGCGAGAGAGTTGCTCGAGCTCAACGCCAACCGCGTCGCCAGCGACTTCGCCGAACGCGTGCGCGAGAGCCGGCGCAGCGTAGAAGCCTCCTTGCAGCGCGTCCTTCAGGAGACCACCACGTCCGCCGAGCAGGCCGCTTTGCGAGCGCGCGAGGCGCAAGCGCGCGGCGCGAGCGCGGTGGCCGAGGCTGTCGCCAGCGTCGACGACCAGCTGCGGCGACTCGACGAATGCCTCGCGCGCCAAGGCGCCGAACCGCCGCCCGCGACGACGAGCACGCACGTCGTGCCTGACGCGACGGGCTCCAGTCCAACGCTGCAAGACCTTCGAGGTTGACCACGGCTCTCGAGCCGTTGGAACCAAGATCGCCGACAGAACGCGCGCACTGGCTCAACCGGACGGTGCTCGCCACCGGCGTCGCGAGTCTCTTCTCGGATATTGGCCACGAGATGGCGAGCGGCGCGGGTTCGGCGGCGCTCGCCATACTGGCTGCGTTCGCGCCTGCGCCCACCATGCGGCTCGAGCATGAAGTCAACGTACTACGCCGTGGGCGGACGCGCTCTTCAGCAGCTGGTCTCGGCGGTCTGTGCGAGCCGCGGGAAGCTCATCGTGACGCGCAGTCCCTGCTCGCCGTCCACGCTCACGTTCCCGCGATGGGAGGTGGCGACTCTGGCTACGATCGCGAGCCCGATGCCGTGGCCGCGCACATGGCGAGCTCCGGCGCCGCGATGGAAGGGCTGGAACAGACGCGCCCTTTCGTGCTCCGGGATGCCCGGCCCCCGATCCGTGATTTCGACGGCGATTGTCTCCCCAACGGCAGCAACGCGCGCGGTGATGCGCTCGCTCGAATACTTGAGCGCATTGTCAAGGAGGTTTGCGACCGCGAGCTCGAGCAGAGCGGGATCGCCGTCCACCAGGCACGGGTCGGCTGTACTCGAGGCGAACTCAATGCGCGCGCGCCGTTCGGCGGGGAGCCCGGCGACGACTTCCTCGACGAGGTCCGGGAGCGACACCGGACGCGAGGCTCGGAGCACATCTTCTTCCGGCATCGCGAGCACGAGCAGCCGCTCTACGAGGTGAGCGAGCCGCGTCACCTCGCGTTGTATGGGCTGCACTTCGTCTCGAAGCACTGGGTCGAGCGTCTGCTCGAGCAAAATGTCGACCTTAGCGCGTAAGGTGGTGAGCGGCGTACGCAGTTCGTGCGCCGCGTCCGCCGCAAAGTTGCGAGAGCGCTCGAGCGCGATCGCTTGCCGCTCGAGCAGCCGCGCGAGTGCGCGCCGGAGCGCGTCGACCTCGACGATGCCTTGATCTGACCCGAGTTCATCTCCCTTCGGCAGCGGAGGGAGCGCGAGGAGCCGCTCGTGCAGCCCGGTGAGCGGCGCCATGGCCGAGCGTGCGGCGCGGCGACTCACGAGCACGCCGAGCATCATCGAGAAGGTCGCGGCGAGGAACGCGGCGCCCCCGCAGAGCCTGCGAAAGCGCGAGATCGAGAGATCACTCGAGGCAACCACCAGGACCGAACTTCCCCAGGCTACGCCGCAAGCACGAAAGCGCTCGAGTTCCCGTGCTCGCTCGCCGCACGTCCCCGGCTCGACGGGACCGGCGCGATACGAGCCTGAGTCAGCGCCCTCCGCGCCCACGACGCCGATGCGCAGGCCTGCGGGCTCGATCTCGGCAGCCTCCACGGCCAATAATTCCGGGAGCAGCGAAGGGGTCTGCGCGGCGCCGTCTCGAATGAGCTCGTACTTCGCGTGTTCGGCCGCTGCCATCAGGCGCGCGTCTTCATCACGGCGCAGGAAGTAATAAGCGACGACGCTCGCGAGCGATGCGCCGACGAGCCCCGCGACGGCCGCGACCGTCGCGCTCGCCGTCACGACCCGCGCGACGAGCCGTCGCGGTCGCGCACGCATCTCATGCTCCACAGCCAAGCGTGTACCCTTCTCCGCGCACGGTGCGCAGGACGTCGGCGC
>CAZYWR010000480.1:0-2951 GCA_964651185.1 uncultured Polyangiales bacterium | reverse complement strand
GCTCGTTCTCCAAGAACTTCGGCCTCTACAACGAGCGCGTGGGCGCGGTCACCCTGGTCGCCAACGACGCGGACGCAGGTGCCAAGGCGCTGAGCCAGCTGCGCGTGACCGTGCGCGCCAACTACTCGAACCCGCCGTCGTACGGCGCGGCCGTCGTGGACAAGGTGCTCGCCGATCCGGAGCTGAACGCGCTCTGGCGCAGCGAGGTCGACGCCATGCGCGCGCGCATCGCCCGCATGCGCAGCCTGTTCGTGGAGACGCTCAAGAAGAAGGGCGTGAAGCAGGACTTCAGCTTCATCGCGCACCAGAAGGGCATGTTCTCGTTCGCCGGCATCACGCCGGAGCAGGTCGACCGACTGCGCGAGCGCCACGCTATCTACGCGGTGCGCTCGGGGCGCATCAACGTCGCCGGCATGCGCGAAGCGACGATGGACCGGCTGTGCAGCGCCATCGCCGAAGTGCTCGGCTGAGCCTGGGCTTGACGCCGCCGGACCGCCTTGTCACAACTCCCGCCCATTTCCGCGCGCCCGGCGCGCTAGCCATTCGACGAAGAGGAGCGCCATGCGCGACAAAATCCGCCTGATTTCCACGGCCGGCACCGGCTACGAGTACTACACCACCAAAAACAAGCGCACGATGCCCGAGAAGATGCGCGTCAAGAAGTACGACCCGCGCGCCAAGAAGCACGTCGAGTTCGTCGAGGGCAAGATCTCCAAGGGTTGAGCCCGCGACCCCAGGTCGAGCCGTTCCAGACGGAGAACCTCGCCGAGTTCGCCTTCAAGCCGACGTCCAGCGGCGTGGAGGTGACCTGGTCGATGTCCGGCAAGAATCCGTTGTTCAGGAAGGTGTTCGGCCTCTTCATCGACATGGACTCCATGATCGGCAAAGACTTCGAGCGCGGTCTCGCCGATCTCGGCGCTGCCGCCAAGTCTGCGGCACTGAGCCTTCCAAGCACATCGCTCACGGCATCCTGACCGCGCCGTTGGGCGATGGTTGCGGCCGCGGCTCGCGAAGGGCGATCGGCAACGACCCAGATCCGCGGTCTTCCGCGGGAGGTCGGTCGGGCCGGAAGACGGGCTCCGGTCGGCTTGCGTTCTCAAGCCGGAGTGGATCCGCATCGTCGAACGGACCCATCTCGGACCGCTGATCGCACATCTCGATCTCGATCAAACGCGCCTACCGTCCATGCGCGCCGCGCTCGTCGATGTGCTCAGCCTCGGCTGAGCCGGATCCTCAACTCGATGGCGTTCGGAATAGGCCCAGAGATTCCGAACGAATATGCTGCGTCCCCAGAGGGATTCGAACCCTCGTCGCCGCCGTGAAAGGGCGGTGTCCTGGGCCTCTAGACGATGGGGACCTTCAGGACGCGTACTTCGTGGGCCGTACAGGGATCGAACCTGTGACCGTCTGGTTAAAAGCCAGCTGCTCTACCGACTGAGCTAACGGCCCCTGCTCTGGCCCGCGAAAGGCTCGGCGTAACTAGCAATCGCGCTCCCGGACGTCAAGAACGCGCGACGGCGGGGCTTTTTCCGGAAACGTTTTGAGTTCACGCAGCGCGCCTTGTCGTTGTTCCTTGACGCTGCGCGTCAAGGAGCCGTAGATGAACAGCAAGCGGAGTTGGTGGCAGGAATCGCGGATGGGGCACGGGCGTTGCCTGTCACCGACCAAGAACGGAGGTTGTCGATGGCAACCGTTGTAGAACGCGCGACGCTGATCTTGGCGCAGGAGGGAGCCGAGGTAGAGCCAGTGCTCTCGGCGTGGGGCGACGCCGAGCAGGGGTCGGTGTTGCTGCTGCAGCAGGAGGCGGGCGAGACCTTGAGCGATTTCAAGCGTCGCCTGCATCAGCGTTTGGCCGGCTTCGAGAGCACGGGGCGCGGCATCGCCGAGGGCGCGTTCGTGGCCAAGAGCGGCTTCGGCCTGGGAGACGTGCTCGCGACCGTCGCCCTCCTCAGCAGTTTGGTCGCGGTCATGGTCGCGGGCGGTGAGGGGCGCGTGTACCTGTGTGGCCGCGCGGATGACGCACACGCGAGCAGCGCGCTCGCAGCTCTCGCCGATGCCATGCGCGATCAAGTGCGCGGCACGGGCGTCGAGGTGATCATGGAGGCCAGTCCGGGCGCGCATCGCGAGCCGGGGCGCGGCAACGGGCCTGGCGCGCCCGACGGCTTGGGGGGCTGACGAGCGGGCGGGAGCGCCCGTGCTACATGCAGCGGCCAGCTCTCTCATGGCCCATCCCAGCGAACTGCGCCGTACGTTTGCCATCATCTCCCATCCGGACGCGGGCAAGACTACGCTCACGGAGAAGCTGCTCCTGTACGGCGGGGCGGTGCACCAGGCCGGTGCGGTCAAGTCGCGCAAGGCGCAGCGCGCGGCCACCAGCGACTGGATGGAGATCGAGAAGAAGCGCGGCATCTCGGTGACTTCGAGCGTGCTGCAGTTCCGCCGCGCGGGCATGTATTACAACTTGCTCGACACGCCGGGCCACCAGGACTTCAGCGAAGACACGTATCGCACGCTGACCGCCGCCGACTGCGCGATCATGCTCATCGACGCCGCCAAGGGCGTGGAAGCGCAGACGCGCAAGCTGTTCGAGGTGTGTCGCAAGCGCGGCACGCCGATCGTGACTTTCGTCAACAAGCTCGACCGCCCGGCGCGTGATCCGTTTGCGCTCATGAGCCAAGTCGAAGAGGTGCTCGGCATCCACACGACGCCGCGCACCTGGCCCATCGGCAGCGGCGATCTGTTCAAAGGCGTATACGACTTGGCGCAGCGGGCTGTGCTCTTGTTCGAGCACGCCAACCGCGGCACGTTCCGCGCGCCCGTGGCCGTGACGGGCCTGCACGATGAAAAGCTGACGCGGCTCATCGGAGAAGAAGCGGCGCAGACCTTACGCGACGAGGTCGAGCCAGGCCATGGCGATGCGGCGCGCCGTGAGCTCCTCCGGGCTCGCCACG
>CAZYWR010000479.1:0-10111 GCA_964651185.1 uncultured Polyangiales bacterium | reverse complement strand
ATGGGGGAGGTGATGCGGGGCGCGAGAGTGGTGGGCTGCTGGAGGACGCGGCGCTTCGGGAGGGCTCAGCGGCGGCCTCTCCTTCCGCGATCCCATCCACCTTGAGGTCGACGATTCGCAGGAAGGCGCCGCGCGCCTATTTGCCGGTGGATCCTCGCCTCGCGCTGGTGGCATTTGCAATTTCGGGCGCGTGCGCGATGGCGTACGAAGTCGTCTGGTCGCGTGCGCTGGCCATGGCGATCGGCTCGTCGTTGCAGTCGTTCGCGCTGATCTTGATCACGTTTCTGCTCGGCATCGCCGGCGGCAGCGGCATCGCCGCGCACCTGCTCGAGCGCACGCGCACGCGCGGGCTCCTGCTCTTAGGCACGCTCAGCGCGCTGCTCACGGCGCTGGCCCTGGTGCCGGCGCTGCTGCTTTCGAGCGCGCCGCTCGCGCTCGCCGCATGGCTCGTGCTGACCACGGTGCTCGCCATGTACGTCCTCACTACGCGCTCCCGCGCGCGCGACCTCGCGCTGGCCGGCGACGAAGACGAAGCGCTCGCGAACGAGGCGGCGCGACTGCTCGAAAGGGCCGGCACCAAGTGTCTGCTCGTGCCGTGCGCGGTGGCGCTGTTCGAGCTGGCGCGCTTCGCGCTCGCGCGCTCGAGTATGTCTCCGGTCACAGTGCACGGCTATCTCCCGTACATCACCGCTGCGACCGTGCTCTCATGCGCGCTGAGCATCGGCCTTTTGGCCGCGCTGCGTCGCTCCCTGTGGCTGCTCGCCAGCGGCGTACAGCTCTCCATCGCGCTCGCCACCTTCGCCAGCTTCCTGTGCCAGGACGAAATCCCGTACAGCTTCGCGCGCCTGGTGAGCGCGCTCGAAGACCTTCCGAAACATGTCCCCACCGTGCGCTTCTTCATGTTGCTCGCGGCCGGACTCTCGACGCTTCCTGCCGCGCTCGGGATGGGCGCGATGTTCCCGATCACGCTCGCGCTCTGGTCGCGCCGCGAACACACCGAGCCCGCCGAGGTCGGCGGCGACGTGGGACGCGTATACGCCGCCAACACGCTCGGCTCGATCTTGGGCGCGTGGCTCCCCGGCTTCGTGCTCCTGCCGCTTTGGGGCATGGAGCAGACGCTCGCCCTCGGCATGGCGGCCAACGCCGCGACCTCGCTCGCGCTGCTGTATGCGGCTCGCCGCGCACATCCCGTCCGCACGCGCACGACGGCGGCGCTCGCCGCCAGCGCGCTCACGCTGCTGGTCGTGATCGCTTTGGAGGGCGCCCTGCCCGGCTCGCCCTTGCGTTGGAACCTTTCGCACATGACCCTCGGCGCGTTTCGCGTGTCGCTCGCGCGCGAGGTGCTGAACCCCGAAGCCTGGGGGCAGCCCGACCTCGTCTACTATCGCGACGGCGTTTCGACCACGGTCTCGGTCGAGCGCTGGGGCCGTCACCTTACGCTCAAGAACAACGGCAAAGTCGACGCCTCGAACGGCGACGACATGCCCACGCAGATCATGGTCGCGGCGTACCCGCTCCTGCTGCATCCGCGCGGGCCTGAGGGGCTCGACGTCGCCATCGTCGGCTTCGGCTCGGGCGTGACCGTGGGCGCGGCGCTCGAGTTTCCGATCGCGCACGTGGACGCCATGGAGCTCGAGTCAGCCGTGGTCGAGGCGGCTTCGACGTACTTCTCCGACGTGAGCCACCTGCAAAAGACGTTGGCGCATTTCCCCTACGTGAGGGCGCCGCGGCTCACGCTTCACCACGATGACGGGCGCAACTTCTTGGCGGCCACTCCCGAGCGCTACGACGTGATCGTCTCAGAGCCTTCGAACCCCTGGATCACGGGCGTCTCGGACTTGTTCACGGTCGACCACTTTCGCGTGTCCAAAGCGAAGCTCAAGCCGGGCGGCGTCTACTGCCAGTGGGTGCAGCTCTATGAGCTGAGCCCAGAGAACATCAAGACCGTCTACCGCACCTTCGCCTCGCAATTTCGCTACGTGCTGGCGTTCTCCGCCGAGGAGCTCTCGAGCGACACCATCTTGGTCGGCTCCGACGCGCCGCTCTCGTTCGACCTCGCGCGCACCGAGCGCGCCCTGCGCAATCCGCGCGTCGCGGCCGAGCTCGAGCGCGCCTACGTGCATTCGCCCTACGACGTGTGGAGCCGGATTCTCTTCGCGAGCCGCGACGAGGTGCTGCGCTTCAGCCGGCGCGAATGGCGTCGCGACGCGGGCCGCGCGTGGCGCGAAGAGATGCGCTCGACCGGCGCGGAGCGCTGCGCTCTGCCCGCGTGCCGGCGTGAGCCCGCGTCCCTCAACACCGACGACAACATGTTGATCGAGCTGCGCGCGCCCTCCGACTTGATCGGCTTCGCCCGCTACGAAGGCTACCTGGAGGTGTTCTACGGCGCGCGCTGGCCCTACGGCGACCTCTCGTCGCGACTCCTGCACGCGGACGGAGCGCGCGCGCGAGAGATGGCGCTCTCGCTACTGGCGCACGGACGCAAAGCGATGGCGCGCGCCTTCGCCGCGCGCGCGCCGGCACCGACGGAGCGAGAGGCCGAAATCGACCGCGAGACCATCGCGCTCTTGCTCGGCGAGCGCGCGGACCCGCGCGTGCAGCTGGCGCGGCCGCAGCCGAGCCTGCCCATGGCGCCCGCGCTGCAGACCGCGTTTTGGCGCACCTACGACGAGGCTGAGCGCAGCTTCGCGCGCGGCGATTTCGCGGCCGCAACCCGCGCGCTCGAGCGCTTCCCGCGGCCGCTGCGGACGCTCAGCGGGCCAGATCTGCGCTACCTCTTTGCACTCGCGCTATCGCGCTCCGCCGCTGGCGACCTCGCGCAGCAAAAACGCGCGGTCGCCGAGTTCGAAGAGCTCATCCGGCGCGACGCGAGTTATGCCGACGCGCACCCGGAGCTCTATTACTTCCTGGCCCGCGCTCTCGATCGCGCCCGCAGCTTCGACAAGGCGGTGCGCAACATGCGGGCGTACGCCGCAACCCTCATTGCGCCCTGAACGTAGGACGCTTGCGTGAGCTGCCAGGCGTTCGGCTTGACTGCGAGAAAAGCCGCGAGTCATTGGAGTTTTTTCGTCGTGAACGCCATCTTTCCAGGCAGGCGGTGCTATATGCAGCGAATCATGACGAAGCATGACGCCGAGCGTGGCATCGACATCCTCGCCAAGACTGTGTACCGCGATTTGAAGCAGACCGGATACGGACGCGCCGACATCCTGGCGTTCGCCAGCAACATCCTCGAGCACATCACGAACGATGCCCGGGCTGGCCGTCACGAGGCCGCCGAAGGCACCGCCAGCAGCTCGTCCGAGGCGGCTTTCGCAGGCTCGCGCGCTTCGACCTGAGCCTCCGGCCGGAGGGCGTTTTCTCTCGTGTACGCCGCGAGTTGAACGCGCGCGGACGCGCTTGACCCGCCCGGAGGGCGGGGGTAGTAGACCAACATTCGGCGGCGTCCGCGGCGGGAGGCCGGCGCGTCTACGCACCTACGGGGCGCGCCTTCGGGCAGCGATCCGAAGCGCACACTGCTGGTTGGGCGCAGGCGCTCTGTGCGGCGGGTCGCGCTGTTGAGCGCGTGCAAAGAGTGTTTCGCGGCAGACAGGAGTGCACATGGGAACCAAGATCGCGATCAATGGATTTGGCCGCATCGGCCGCTGCGTAGCGCGAGGTCTGTTCGACGGCGCGCAAAGTGATCTCGAGCTCGTAGCCGTCAACGATCTCACGGACGCACCAACGCTCGCGCACCTGCTGCAGTTCGACTCGGTCCACCGCACCTTCAAGCAGCCGGTTCGTGCGGAAAGCAACGGCATTGTGATCGGTGACAAGCACATCCCGATCTACGCCGAGAAGGATCCGGGCAAGCTCCCGTGGAAGGACCTCGGCGTCGAGATCGTGCTCGAGTGCACGGGCATCTTCCGCAGCAAGGCCAAGGCGAGCGCGCATATCAACGCGGGCGCCAAGCGCGTGATCATCAGCGCGCCCGGCGAAAACGACATCGACGGCACCTTCTGCGTGGGCATCAACACGGATCAGTACGATCCCAGCAAGCACGTCATCGTCTCGAACGCGTCGTGCACGACCAACTGTCTCGCGCCAATCGCCAAGGTCGTGCACGACAGCTTCGGCATCGTGAAGGGCCACATGGTCACGGTGCATAGCTACACCAACGACCAGCAGCTGCTCGATCTGCCGCACAAAGATCTCCGGCGCGCCCGCGCTGCGGCGCTCTCGATGATCCCTTCGACCACGGGCGCGGCCAAGGCGATCGGCTTGGTGCTGCCGGCGCTCAAGGGCAAGCTCGACGGCACCTCGATCCGCGTGCCGACGCCGGACGTCTCGATCACCTGCATGACCGCGGTGGTCGGCAAGCAGACATCGCGCGACGAGGTGAACGCGGCGCTCAAGGCGGCGGCCGACGGCCCGCTCAAGGGCATCCTCGGCTTCGAGGCGCGGCGCTTGGTCTCGAGCGACTTCATCGGCGACGCGCGCTCGTCGATCGTGGACGCCGAGCAGACGCAGGTCATCGGCGGCGATTTGGTCGAGGTGCAATCCTGGTACGACAACGAGTGGGGTTTCTCGATGCGCATGATCGACCTCGCGCGCTTGATGGCGAAGAAGGGCTGAGCATGAGCGCGCCTCTTCGCACGCTGCAAGACGTCGACGTCGGCGGGCGCACCGTGTTCGTGCGCGTCGACTTCAACGTGCCGCTCGAGGGCACGCGCGTCACCGACGACACGCGCATTCGCGCGGCGATCCCGACCATTCAGCAGATCCAGGAGCGCGGCGGGCGCGTGGTGCTCGCCTCTCACCTGGGGCGCCCCAAAGGCAAGAAGAAGCCCGAGTTCAGCCTCGAGCCCGCGGCGGCGCGCTTGGCCGAGCTCTTGCGGCTCGAGGTGCTCTTGGCCGATGACTGCATCGGCGACGGCGCCAAGAAGGTCGTGACCGATCTGCGCGACAACCAGGTCGCGATGCTCGAGAACCTGCGCTTCCACCCCGAAGAAGAGGCCGACGACGAGGGGTTCGCGCGCGAGCTGGCGAAGCTCGGCGAAGTCTACGTGAACGACGCGTTCGGCAGCTCGCACCGCGCACACGCGTCTGTGCACGCGCTGCCCAAGCTCATGCCGCAGCGGGCGGCGGGCCTCTTGGTGCAAAAGGAAGTCGCCGCGCTCGAGCGGCTGCGCACGAGCGCCGAGCACCCGTACGTGGCCGTGCTCGGCGGCGCCAAGGTGAGCGACAAGATCGATGTGATCGAAGCCTTGCTCGAGCGCGTCGACGAACTCTTGATCGGCGGCGCCATGGCGAACACGTTCTTGGCCGCGCAGGGACTTCAACTCGGCAAGAGCCGCATCGAAGAAGACAAGCTGCCGCTCGCGCGCACGCTCCTGCAGAAGGCGCGCGAGCGCAGCATCCAGCTGCTTTTGCCCGTGGACGTCGTCGTCGCGGAAGCGACATCGGCGACCGCGGGCAAGGCCACTGACGTGAACGCGATCGGCGCCGCGGAGATGGCGCTCGATATCGGACCGCGTACGGTGAAGAGCTACGGCGAACGGCTGCGCCGCGCCAAGAGCGTATTTTGGAACGGGCCGATGGGCCTGTTCGAGAACCCCGCGTTCGCCGAGGGCAGCTTCGGGGTGGCGCGCGCCATGGCCGATTGCACGGGCTTTACGGTGGTCGGCGGCGGCGACAGCGTGGCGGCGGTCGAGGCGGCAAAGCTCGCCGATCGCTATACGCACGTGTCCACCGGCGGCGGCGCATCGCTCGAGCTGCTCGAAGGCAAGAAGCTCCCCGGCGTCGAGGTGCTGCGAGCATGATGCAGACGCAGCGGCGCCCCCTCGTGGCGGGCAACTGGAAGCTCCACAACACGATCGCGGCCTCCGTCGCCTTGGCGCAGGCGGTCCGCGAGGGCACGCAGGCTGCCGCAGCCGAGGTGGCGGTGGCGCCGGTGTTCACGGCGTTGTCTGCGGTACGCGATGCGCTGCGCGGAAGTGCCATCGCGCTCTCCGCGCAAGACGTCTACTTTCAGGACAAGGGCGCCTTCACCGGCGAGCTGAGTGCGCCGCTCCTCAAGGATGTGGGCTGCAGCTACTGCATCGTGGGCCATTCCGAGCGGCGGCAATTCTTTGGCGAGACCGACGACGCCGTGCGCAAGAAGGTGCGTGCGCTCCTCGCGCACGGCATCGCGCCCATCGTCTGCGTGGGCGAATCGCTCGAACAGCGCGAGCAGGGCGCGACGTTGGGCGTGGTCCTGGGCCAAGTCACGGCCGGTCTCGCCGGGCTCGAGACGAGCGCGTTGTCGTCGCTCGTGATCGCCTACGAGCCGGTGTGGGCGATCGGCACGGGGAAGACTGCGACGCCCGAGGACGCGCAGGCCGTGCACGCGGCCATCCGAGGCCGCCTCGCCCACGAGCGGGGCGCCGACTTCGCCGGCAAGTTGCGCGTTTTTTACGGCGGCAGCGTCAAAGCCGAAAACGCCACGGAACTGTTGCAGCGACCTGACATCGACGGGGCGCTGGTCGGGGGCGCCTCGCTGGTGGCCGAGCAGTTCGTGGCGATCGCGGCGGCCGCGCGCTAAAACGCCGCTCCGCCATGTACACGTTCCTGTCGATCCTCTACGTCCTGATTTGCCTGTTCCTCATCCTGGTGGTGCTGCTTCAGCCCGGGCGAGGAGGCGTGGGCGGCGCCTTCGGCGGAGGCTCGAGCCAGACCGTGTTCGGCAGCTCCGGCGCCGGCAACTTCTTGACTCGCCTCACGTCGATCAGCGCCGCGCTGTTCATGATTTTGTCGGCGACCTTGGCGTACATGTCCTCGAGCAGCGACAAGTCACTCGAGCGCGCCACGGAGGCCGCCCGCCAGAAAGTGGCCGCGCAGAAGGCCGCCCAAGAGAAAGAAAAGAAAGCCGCCGCAGGCGCGGCAGCTCCGACGAGCGAGCCGGCGACCTCGGAGAGCGACGAAGGCGAGCCCGACCTCGGCGCTGCACCGGCCGAGAGCGCGCCCGTGGACACCGAGCCGCCACCGGCCGCCGCGCCCCAAGAACAGGCGCCTGCAGCGGCCCCAGGCACCAAGCAGCCCGCGGCGCCCACGCTCAAGCAAATCGTCCCGCCCGCACCAGCGCCCGCCACGGGCGCCCCCTCCCCGCAGCCAGGCTCCCCGGCCGCACCGGCCCATCCGTAAAGCCGCGCTGACTGGCTGCGGCCGCGCGAACCCGCCGTGCTTGCAGCACAGCCTACGCGAGGCCCCTTGCCGATCGTTGCCTGACGGGGAAACTGCTCCCCTGACACGAGCAACGACTTGAAAGGGAGCGGCGTATGAAGAAAACACCAGAAGGCTGGCCGCGCATCAGCCCGTCCGTCTTTTACGACGACGCCGCGAACGCGATCGATTGGCTCTGCCGCGTGTTCGGCTTCGAAGTCCGCCTGAAGATCGAAGGTGAACGCGGCCGCATCGAACACTCCGAGCTCACATTCGGCGACGGCTTGATCATGGTCGGCCAAACCGGCGGCAAGTCGACCCGCCCGAACCCGTTGCCGACCAAGAGCCCCAAGTCGCTCGGCGGCGCCAACACGCAGATGCTCTGTGTGATCGTCGACGACGTAGACGCCCACTTCCAACACGCAAAAGCAGCCGGCGCGAAGATCATCGACGAACCCCAGACGAACGACTACGGCGAAGACTACTGGGCCGACCGCGCGTATCGCGTCGAAGATCCCGAAGGTCACCAGTGGTGGTTCATGCAGCGCGTGCGCGATCAGAAGAAGACGTCTTGACGCCCACGCCACCTCGCCCATCCAGTGCGACGCGCAGGAAGTGAAGCCTTGACGCCCACGCCACCTCGCCCATCCAGTGCGACGCGCAGGAGGTCCCCCGAGCTCGCGCATCGTCGGCATCGGAACGTGGGACAACTTGCCCACGTCGCTCCGCGAGGACGCACGTCGGGATGTAAGGCGATCACGAAAAAGCCCGACCACGATCCCGCGTCCGATACCCGCCAAGGGTGCGAACTGACCCGCTGCGAAGCGCGCGCACGAGAAGCCCCCGTCTGATCGGAACGCCATGCGTGTTCGAGCTGCTTCGCGTGCCAGGATCGACATCCTTCATGCCTGAAAAGCCGTCGCGCCCGCAGTTCATAAGACTCGTCGCCAAAGGCGTCGTGTAATGCACAGAAATTCGTCCCCGCACCGCTAACCTGATCACTTCTGCCGAACCGAGTAGATCAGGTCTGCCGAACCGAGTAGGTCTGCCGAACCGACAGGTGGATCACTTGGGCCGGCCGATGACAGCACGGTCATGCTTTGCGAGAACGAAGCTTCCGGTGCCTCGTGCGTGGAGTGCAGGGCCTGCAACGAGCAAGCTCACGCGATCTACGTCCCGCACTCGGTCCCCAGGCCCAGGCGGTTCCCGCCGCACGTCTGCGCCGCCGAGCCGAAAGGGGGAAGCGTGAACGCGATCACGCCCCCCGGGCGCGGGCGCGCTCTGCAGAATCCGTTCGAAACCAGAAATGAATGCCTACGCCTAGTACGGGAAGACTGGCGAACGCACACGCCAACCAATAGTTCAGGTCTACAAGCAGAGAGAAGTAGAAGATCCAAGAGAGCGGTGACAGCAGTGCAAAGAACATCCCGACCCACGGGATCCAAACGAGCAAGCTTGCGAAAAGATCAAATGCGACACAACCCGCGGCGAGCTTCGATCCCGTTCGGCGCGACAAGTGGTAGGCACCGAGCAGGTGTAAGGCTGCCACCCCAAGCCCTGGTCCCGCAAGGAATGCAATGTCGATCTTTCCTCGGGCCTGCCCCAGGACGTTGAGAGTTGCGGGAAACACTATAACCAGCACGGGCAAAAAAACTGATGAGCACGCAAGCCCTTGAAGAATTCGAACAGCTAGGGTGTCGACACCCTCATCGCTCTTCCCAGTTTTCACGAGTTTCCTCTCGTTAGAATAGGAGTGGATTGCCGTCCGGCAGGGACTCGTCTCCGTACGGACTTTCTGGGTTAATTGCGCAGCGTAGAGCGCACCATCCATGATCACGCGCATTTGACCACTCGTGACGCGAACCTCGATCGCGTCAAACGACGCACCACTCGCGGAGAAGCGCTTCCAGTTCGTCCCCTGGTTCGTGGTCGTACAGGGGTCAGTGTGGTGCTTCCGGATAGCAGCTTCACCGAAACAGTGGCAGCGCCGTTCAGACGCAGCCATACGGCTGACGCTTTTGCGCCGCCGAGCTGCGCCGCTGTTCCGACTTCGATGCGGAGCGCTTCGCTGCCGCTGATCGCGTCGACCGCGCCAGGCAGGAGCTCCGACGGCGAACGCACGCCGAGATCCTCGTTCGCGAGCGACACGTTCGGGAAAGCGTTCTTCGGGGACGGCGCCGACAAGCGCATCAAGTCCGGCCCCAGCGTGAGCGAGAGGGGCGCGACCTCGATCACCAACTCTTTGTGCGACCCGAAGCGGGCGTACTGCTGCAGGAGGCCTCTCGCAAGCACGAGCGAAAGCTCGCAGGCGTCGCCGGGACCGATGCCGTTCGTGTTCTTCTGTCTGCGTTGGCGAAGTACGGGCAGTTGTCGCTCGCGTCGGCGACCCCGTCGCCGTCTGCGTCGCCGCCGCTCGTGAGCGCCTGTGCGCTATTGCCTATCGACGCATCGAACTGGTCTGCGTCAGACGCCTCGTGTCCGCAACCGGCCCAGACCGTAACCAAAAGAAGCTGAGCGACAAAGGAAAGAGTACGCGCGCTCACCGCGCCACGAGCAGACGACATCCATGCTCCCATGAGCGCGCATCGATCTCGCCTACCTCGCGGGAGAGCGCACCCGACTGATATTGGACTCGGTCAGGCAAAGCCGGGTCAACCGGCCCGAACGCTTGCGCGAGGTGCATCGCAAACGCGCCAGCGACTGGTGAGCGGCGCCACTGCGCGCGAGCGATCTGCGTCACGTCTTCGTAGCCGACCCATTTTGTGCTGCAGCGCGTGATGCGTATGGGCCCCGCATGCCTTGCTTGCTGACGCGCGCCGAAGGACGCCTGAACGGACCGCTACGGCAGATGAGTCTTGATCAGCCGGCTGCGATGCGCGAACACGGCTTCGTCGTTGTAGAGCGCGCGGCTGCTGCCGGCGGCGCGGATCAC
>CAZYWR010000478.1:0-12447 GCA_964651185.1 uncultured Polyangiales bacterium | reverse complement strand
CGGGGCATCGTGAAGCTGGCCGAGGGAGCCGAGCTCCCTCTCGCGCCGCCGCCCACGGTTCAGGGCCTGCCGCCGGTATCAGTTCCGCCCTGTCTACCCATCGATTTGAGCGACCGGCGCACGATCTCGCGCGCGTCCAGCGGCGGGCTTTTTCCGGTGCATCTCGCCGTCACGGGGATGAGCGCATCTCCGCCCCACACGCCGCAAACGCACGAGGTTTTCATCGATGCGTGCCGTTTGCGTCCGACGTTGGTCGGGGCGATGCGCGGCGACCACGTGCGCCTCACCAACCGCAGCGAGTCCGCGATGCTGCCGTCGATTCCGGGCGAGAGCTTCGTGCGCGGACTCCTGCGCGGCGAGTCGCGCGAGTTCACGCTCAAGCAGACGCAGACGATCTTGCGTTGCGGATTCGGAAACTGGTGCGGCGAGAGCTTGATCGTGGCGGTCACGCATCCTCTTTACGCGGTGACAGACGCCGAAGGCCACTTCACGATCGAGCGGGTTCCGCTGGACCAGGACCTTACGCTGCACGCCTGGCACCCGCTGTTCATGGTCGCGAGCGCGCCCTTCAAGCTGACGCACGACCAGCCCGAGCAGACGGTCGACCTCATGCTCAGCCCCAACCCGCGCGTGATCGCCAAGCCCGATGCCAGCGTGGCCGCAGGCACTGAGGCCGCGAAGAGCGGGACCAAGCAACGCGGGCAAGCGTCACCTGCCAAGCGGGCGCGCACGCCCGAGCCCGATCCGCGTCTGCGCGAGTTCCACTAAGAAGGTGTTCTACCTAAGAGTGCGCCGCACGTTCACCGCGCTCGGGCCGCCGCGCCGGTGGGCTCTCGCCGAGGATGCCCGGCGTGAGGATTCCGCCCGCCAAGAAGCGCATCACCTCGTCCGTGAGCTCCCCCGCGGACGCCGGGATTCGCCCCTCTACCGACTGCAGCAAGATCTCCTTGATGCTGCCGAGGGCCAACGCTCCGAGCACCCGCCGGTCGCCCGCGCGCACGAGGTTCATGCGCTGGCCGTTCAAGAGGCTCAGGGCCAAGAGCTCCTCGATCGCCCGGTAGAAGGCGCGCACCTGGCGATCGAAATCGGCGTCGAGCCCGGCCGCGTTCTTGAGCAGGATCTTGGTCATGCCCGGGTCCCCGAGTCCTACGTCGAGTACGCGCTGGACGTTGTCGCGCAGCTGGAGGAGCGGCGGGTTGGCCGCCTCGTCGACCCGAATGCGCACGATGGCCACGCTGATGCGAGCCAGAAAGCCGTCGACCAGCTCCTCGAAGATCCGCCGCTTGTCGTCGAAATGCAGGTAAAACGTGCCGCGGGCGACCCGGGCCTGGGCCACGATGTCGTCGATCTTTGCCGCGTGGTAGCCCTTTTCGGCGAAGACGTCGCGCGCGTGCCGAAGGAGCTGCGCTCGTCGCTGTTCCCGTTTCATGGGCGGCCCCGGCAGCCTCGTTCCCCTCTCCGGCCTTGTCAAGTGGACGGGCACTTTCGCCGGAATCTGGCCCGTCCGCCCGGGAGAGCGACACCGCCACGCGCCCAGCCGGACGACCCCGGCCGGCTACAGCGCCACGACCGCGAGCGCGCGTCGCTTGCGTTCGCGCGGGAGCGCCTCGAACGCGCGCTTGTAGTCCGCATAGCGCCCGCCCGCTTGCACCGCGGCGCATACCGCGCGCCCCTCGGCCTGGCCGCCCTGGGCCAGCACGTACTCGATGTAAGCCCAGCGGGCGCTCGTCGCGCGCACCTCGACCCGCCCGCGCAAGCCGGCGCGCAAGCGCGCGAGGCGCGCCTCCACGACGTCGATGCCGGCGAAGGGCAAGCCGTCGAGCGGCGTGTTCCGCTTCGATACGAACGGCGCGATCCCCAGCGAGAGCGGGATCACCCGCGAGATCTCCGTCCCGAACTGGACGAGCTCGTCGATATCTTCGTCGTTCTCGTCGGGCAGACCCACCATCATGTACAGCTTGAGCCGCTTCATGCCGTGCTCGCGCGCAAGACGGGCGACCTCGTGGAGGTGCTTTTCGCGCGTCTTACGGTTGATGGTGTCGCGTAAGCGCTGGCTCGCGCCGTCGCTGGCCGTGGTGAGCGCGCTATGGCCGGCGCGCCGGAGCGCGGCGATGAAGCGCTCGTTCAAGCGGTCGGGCCGCAGCGACGACAGACTCGTCTGCACGCCACGTTCGGCCAAAGCCTCGATGAGATCGCAGATCTTCGGATGATCGCTGACGGCCGCACCCACCAGCCCGACCTTGGTGGCGTCTTCCGGGATGAGCGAGAGGATCGTGTCCATGGGCACGATGCGCATACCGCCGTGGGTCGAGCGCCGCATCACGCAGTACGCGCACCCGCGCGAGCAGCCGCGTTCCGCTTCGATCAGGAACATGTTGCGCAGCTCCGTGTGGGGCGTGCGGATCACGGCCCGCGCCGGCAGCCTTTCATCTGCGCATTTCGCGCCAAACGGGAGCTCGTCGCCGTGCAGCGAGGGAACGAAACAAGAAGGGATACGCGCGAGCGCCTCGAGCTGCTTGCCGCGATCGCCCACGCTGAACAACACGTCGAGCGCTTGATGGACGGTCTCGTCCGCCTCGCCCATTAAGATCGCGTCGGCGAAGGGCGCGAGCGGGAGCGGGTTCGAGAACGTGAGCGGCCCGCCGCACAGCACGAACGGGTGGCGCCGGTTGCGCTCGGCCGCGAGCGGCGGCACGCCGGCCAAACGCAGGCTTTGCACTACACCGGCCAGCTCGAGCTCGAACGCGACCGACAGCCCGATCACCGGAAAGTCTGCGACCGGCCGCTGTGATTCGTAGCTGTAGAGCGGGAGCTTCGCGCGCTCGTGCGCGGCCACGTCGTCCGGCAGGAACGCGCGCTCCGCCGCCCGCCCGGCTACGCCGTTGATCTCGCGGTACATCGTCTGAAAGCCGAGCGACGACATGGCCACGTGGTAGGGGCTCGGGTAAAGCAGCGCGACCTTCTCGGGCGCGTCGCGGTAGATCGTGCCGAGCTCGTCGGCGAGACGGGCACGGATCTCCTTCTGGTAAGCGGCCGCATTCACAGCCGGCTAGTGTAGGACGTGCGCGCGCCGAGAAAAGCGGGCGCGCGCACGCTCCGCGTCGCGTCCGCGCCGCCCGCTCAGTCGACCCGCTTGAAGATGCGGTCGGTCCGCAGCCCGTCCACCGAAGCACAGCCGGCCGCGCCGCCCTCGCTCGACCAATAGATCGAGAGCACCTGCCCCTTGACGCGCGAGATCGGGATGGTGCCGAGCGCGCGGCTGTCGTTCGATCGGTCGCGATGATCGCCGAGCACGTAGATGTGGTCGGGCTCGACCTTGAGGGCCGCGCGCGTGGTGCGGATGGAGTCGAGATTGCGGCTGATGTCATACGTGTGATCGCCGAGCTTCTCCTGCACCCACTCGCAGCCGAAGGGGCCCATCTCCGGCCGATCGCGGCAGCTGCCCTGGCTGACGTGCGGCACCGCCTGACCATTGCGATAGATGACGCCTTCGCGCAGCTCGATCGTGTCGCCGGGCAGCCCGACCACGCGCTTCACGATATCGACGTTGTCGCGCGGGCTGCGCACGATCACGACGTCGCCCGCGTTCGGCAGTCCCCAGCTCATCACCGCTTCGTTCATGAACGGCAAGAACAGGCCGTACGAGAACTTGGCCACGACCACCCGATCGCCGTTCAACAACGTCGGCTCCATCGAGGGCCCTTCGATCTCGAAGGCCTCGAACAGCACGATGCGGATGAACATGGCGAGCAGGATCGCACTGCCGATGGTCTTGAGGTTGCTCTGTCCCGACTCCGCGCTCATCCGTGCACCTTCGGCCCGAGCGGCAGCTCGCTGGCGATCAGCGCCTCGCGCCGCGCGAGCTCGCCCAGCCGCTCGCGCGCAAGCTTGACACCGAACAGCTCCTCGGACAGTCCGCAAAACAATCGATAGTGGCGCGCCTCGGGTTCCATGAGCCCGCGATAAAACGCGCGCAGCTCCGGCTCGCCGAGCCGCTCGCTGAGCAGGCGAAAGCGCTCGCACGAGCGCGCCTCGATCAGCGCATTGACCAGCAGGCGATCGAGCAGCACCGGGACGCGCGGGCGCTCCGGTTTGCTCAGGTTCCAGAGGGCATTGACGTACGCGTCGGCATCGGCGCGCCCGAGCTGCGCACCGCGCTCTGCGAGCGCCCGCTCGACCGCGCGGAAATGCGCCGTCTCTTCTTCGGCCAGCTTCGAGAGCGCGCCGACCAAGGGCGGGTAGAGCGGCCCGAAGCGGCTCAACAACGAGAGCGCGCTCACCGCCGCCTTGAGCTCGCAGTGCGCGTGGTCCGACAGCAGTCCGGGTAGATCCGCCTCTGCGGCCTCGACCCAACGGGGATCGGTCGGTGTGAGCAGGCCGAGCATGGCCGGCCAGGGGTAACGTGCGCTGCGTTCGGGGTCAAGCCACGAGCGTGCATGATACCTTGCCGGCCGCGCGCGCCCGGCGTACGCGGCAACACCCATGCGAATCCTCGCGCTCGATACCTCCAGCCTCGTGGGCACGGTGGCCGTGCTTGTGGACGGCGTGCTCTCGGCCGAATGGAGCGCCTCGGTGCGCGCTTCGCACGGCGAGACGCTGCTTCCGGAGCTGGCGCGCACGCTCGCGCACGCAGGGCTCGGCGTGTCCGAGATCGATCTGTTTGCCGTAGGGCTCGGCCCCGGTTCGTTCACCGGCGTGCGCATCGGCGTGGCGACCGCCAAAGCCCTCGCGTTGAGCGAACGAAAGCCGTTGGTCGGCGTGAACTCGCTGCGCACCTTGGCGCGCGGCCTCACGGCCGGATCGCTGCGCGCGGTCGCCGTCGACGCACACAAAGGCGAGGTGTACTGCGCGCTCTACCAGCTCGCGGACAGCGGTGCCCTCGAGGAGCGGGTCGCGCCCTTCCACGATCTCCCGGAGCGCGCCGCAGAGCGCCTGCATGGAGCGGCGGGACACGAGCGCCTATGGGTCGCGGGCGACGCTGTGGCGCGCTACGGAGAGCGCTTCACGGCGCCGCTCGGGCCGTCTATCGCGCGCGCGCCAGGCTTTTGCGACGTGCCGCGAGCGGCTTGCTTGGCCTACGAGGCCGAGCGCTGCTTCTCCGAGCACGGTCCGAGTGATCTGGCGCGCTTGGAGCCGCTGTACGTGCGGCCAAGTGATGCGAAACTGCCCGGAAAGGATTAGATCGATGCCAAGGGGGCGCGATGGGAACGAGCGCGACCCCCATCATGCGACGCAACGACCACGGGCGTCGGGGAACCGCCGTTGAACTTAGGTGGATGAGCTCGCGAATCGGAGGAAGCGATGCCGTCGTTCGATATCGTCTCGGAGCTGAACATACACGAGATCGACAACGCCGTTCAGCAAGCGCACAAGGAGATCACCACGCGCTTCGATTTTCGCGACACCGACAGCGACGTCGAGCGCACCGCCGAAGGCATCGTGCTGCGCGCCAACAGCGAGTCCCGGCTCGAGGCTGCGCTCAGCGTGCTCCGTGACAAATTCGCGAAGCGTAAGGTCAGCCAGCGCGCGCTCGATCCACAAAAGCCGGAACCGGGCTCCAAGGGCCACTTCCGCCAGCTGCTCAAGCTACGGCAAGGCATCTCCAAAGAGCAGGCCAAGGACGTCATCCAGTTCATCAAAGACGGCAAGTACAAGGTTCAGGTATCGATCCAGGGCGAACAGCTGCGCGTGTCCGGCAAAAAGAAGGACGACTTGCAGGAGGTCATCCAGGCCGTGCGCGCCAAGGACTTCGGGATCGACCTGCAGTTCAACAACTTCCGCGATTAGCCGGGCGCGCGGCGGTGCGCCGGTTCAGGCCGCTTGGATGTCGCCTGCTTGCATGTAGATGTGCTCGAAGGCGCGCGCGGCGCGCTCCCAGCTATGGTCGATGCGCATCAAGCGCGAGCGCAGTCGCTCGAACGGCACGCCGCGATTGAACGCCGCGATCGCGCGCCGGGCACCTGCCAAGAAAGCCGGCGGTGAGCGATCGTCGTAGACGATGCCGCTGCCGCTCGAGAGCTTCGGGTCGATATCGACGATCGCCTCCGCGGCGGCCGAGCCGCGCCGTGCGACCGGCAGGGTTCCGTAGCGCTGCGCGGCCATGGCGAGCGCGGGCCGATCGCTCGCGAGCAAGAGCGCGTCGGCCGCGCCGACGATCCGGTGCGCGCGCATCTGGCTGTCCCCGAGCCGGACCTTGAGCCGATGCGGCATGCGCTCGCTCAGCGCGATCAGTCGGTCGACGCAATCGGCGTCTTCGTCCAGCACCTGCACGACCAGCTGCACGTCCGTGCGCACGAGCTCTTGCGCGATCGCCTCGACGCGGGCGGCACCTACGCCGCTCTCGACCGCGCCGAGGAGCGCGACGTCCGGATCGATCTCGAGCTTGAGCTCGCTCTGCAACATCGCCTTGTTGCGCGCCTTGCCGCTCAGATCGAGCGGCGTGTAGCGCGCGAACAACTGGCTGTCGGTCAGCGGGTTCCAGATCGCGAGGTCGAGCCCGCCGAGCACCGCCGTGAGCTCGCCGCCGCGCGCCTTGAGCGCGCTCGCGACGACGCTCTCGCCGCTCACCACTTCGGCGTCGAGTGCGCGCTGGGGCGCGTTGGTGCTCACGCGGCGCGCGAGCGTGATGGCGCTGAGCAGCGGGCAGAGCTCGCCGTGCGCGTCGAGCAGCGGCTCGAGCCCGAGCTCCTGCGCCTGCGCGGCCGAAAAGCGTAGCGGTGCCGCCAGCGAGTACACGCTCAAGATCGTGGATAGCCGCTTTTCGAGCGCGAGCGTGGCGCAGGCCAGCGCCGTTTCCTCGCCATGAAAGTGCACCGCGTCGAACGCGCGCTCGCGCGCCAAGAGCGCCGCGCAAGCGCGCCCGAGCACGGCCTGGGCGTAGAGCCCGGCAGCGCCGGTCTCGTACAGGTCGATGAGCGCCGGGTGCTCGAGCAAGGTCCATTCGATGCCCGCGGCCGAACGCCCATCGTGCACGTTGACGTGTTCCGTGCGGCCGCCTAGCTCGATCGTGAGCGGGTCGAGCCGCCGCGCCAAACCCGTCAGGGATGGGTCGGGCTCGTCCGGGTAGGGCGCGCAAATCGAGACCCGGTGGCCGAGGTTGCGCAGCGCCTTGGCGAGCGCGGCGCTCGCCTCTGCGGGACCCAGCTCGACCGGAAACGGCGTCAGGCTCGGCGTCACAAAGAGGATGTCCATGGTGGCGCCAAGGATAGGGAAGCGCGCTGCCCAGGTCCACGCGCCTGCGCTTGCGGCTCAGGCGAACGGGTTATCGTAGCGCTTCTGCTGTTCGGCGAGGTCGGCTCTCAAGCGCTCCGTCACTTCCGGGTACTTGCGGGCGAGAATGCGCGCGGCGAGGTAGGCGGCATTCTTCGCGCCGTCGATGCCGACCGTGGCGACGGGCACGCCCGGCGGCATCTGTACGGTCGCGAGCAGCGCGTCGAGACCGTCGAGGCTCGCCTTGAGCGGCACGCCGATCACCGGCAGCAACGTGTGCGCGGCGACCGCACCCGCCAGGTGCGCAGCCATCCCCGCGCAGGCGATGATCAGCTCGAGCCCTCGTGCTTCGGCCTCTTTGCAGTAGCGGGCTGTGAGATCGGGGGTGCGGTGCGCCGAGAGCACGAACAGCTCGCTCGGGATCCCGAGCTTGGCCAGGGTCTCCTTGGCGGCCTTGACCACCTCGAGATCGCTCGGGCTGCCCGTCAAGATCCCGACTACCGGCCGGCCGTCCGCCGTCAGGTCGGCCTTTTGCTGGCGCCCAGAGGCGCGCGCTTCGGTCTCGCTCATTCCGTGTCGCTCCTTCGCGCCGTGTTTTGGCCCAAGGCACCGCGTCGTTCAACGTCGTGTGCGCATCATTGGCAATCGAGTCCGGGCCGTATAGTGTCGAAGACCACACGCGGGTCGGCGCTGTCCGCGCGCTCCCGGGGCAGCAGGATGAGCTCGGGCACGTCGCTTGGCGCCACGAACGACACGCAGACGCTCTGCCATCCGCTGTCGGCGATGTCCCCGACGTCGGCCAGCTTGACGGCCGGGAGGCAGTCCACGAACGAGCTCCAGAGTTCGATCGTGACGTGCGCGCCTTGGGCCGCGCGCACGTCGATGCGCAGCGCGTAGCGCTCGGCGGATCGCAGAGGCGTCTGCAACGTCTGGCGCAGTCCCGCCAAATCGATCAAGTCGATCGGCCCGAGGTTGCTCTCGACGAAAGTTGCGCCATCACTCGGCAGCACCTCGGCCGCGCCTGAGCCCTGTACGACGTCTGCGTGCTCGACCACGTTGAAGCCGGTCCGACACGCGGCCCATGGATCGGCGAGGTTGGTGCCGATCGCGAGCGGATCGATGGGCGCGAGCGCCAGCTCTCCGGGGTTTCCGCCGGTGAGCGTGAACGAGCCGTTTTGAAGCGCTGGAAACGAAGCCGATGTCTCGGACGGCCATGCATCGACGCCGAGCGCTGTGTCCTCGGGCGCGTCCGCGACGTCCGCATCGACGGCGCGGGCGGCGTCGAGCTGCGCGACCGGCGGCGCCTCGCCATCGAGTGCGTTGCCAGCCTCGAGGCCCCCGCGCCACGCGTCCAGCGCGGCATCTGCGAGCGAACTCGTGTCCCCCAGCCCGGCCTCGGGACCTCGAGCCGGGTCGTCGGGCGATGTGAACTGATCGGGACAGCTCTTGAGTCCGCCCGGGCACTCGCCCCCGAGCGGCACGGACTCCACGCAGCCGACTGTCAGCACGGCCGCACCTATGACTCGCGCGCCACCGTAGCCGCGCGCCAACGTCGAAGCGGCCGCCGCGCGCCAGCGCGTGCGCGATGCCTCGAACGCCCGGCTCCGATCACAGCGATTTCCGATGGTCGCCTTGCGGTGGGGCATAGGTCTGACTGACGTGCGCCGCAGGGGCGTCCCAGCCGGGGCCTTGAGCCGCGCCTATTGCAAGCTCATCGTCTCGCGAAAACGATGGGCCGCCGGCGAGCTCGGGTAGCGGCGAATGAACGCTTCCGCGAGCTCGCGCGCCAACTTGAGGTCGCCCGCGCGCCGCAGCGCTTCGACGGCGAGCGCGTCGCGCTCCTGCGCGAACACGCCTTGCGGATAGAGGTCGCGGTGCTGCTCAGTCGCGCGGAATGCCTGGCGCGGTCGCCCATCGAGCGCCGCACGCGCGCTGCGCAACAGCTCAATCTCGCTCGGTGCGCCCTGCTCGGGGCGGACCTCGCTCGCGACCGCAGCATCGTCGCGCTTGACGGGCTCGTCGTGCTTGGCCGCCGCGCGGGCCGAGAGCTCAGGGCGCTTGACGCTGCTGGCCATGCGGCGCGCACGCCGTATGCGGCTGCCGGACGCTCGTTCACCGCTGTGCTCGGCACGTCCGGGTGCGCGCTCGAGCTCATTGGGCCTGCGCGTATCGCTGGCCGCACCCGCGCTCGGCTCGAGCCCGTCCGCCGCCCGCGTTTCACCGAGGTCCGCAACTTGATCGCGCGCCTGCGGCAGCGCACCTGCGGCGCTCTCGGCGTGCGGGCGCTCGATAGCCTCGCGCGCTGCCGGCGTCGCGATTTCTTCCGTATGTTCGGCCTCCCGGCCTACGGGAGCTTCCAGCCCGCCGCGTGCGCCTCGGCCTGCGGGCTGGGCGCGCTGCAGCAGCACGGTGCCCGTCGCGGCGGCCCCGACCAGCGCGAGCGAGAGTGCGATTTTGACGAACGAAAGCGCACCGGTTCCGCCTGCGGCCGCCGTGCCGGTGGCCGTGGTTCCTGCCGCCGCGCCCGCCGCCTTTGCGCTCGCCGCGCCCGCGACGCCTGCGCCCAGCGCGGCGCCGCTGCTCAATGCCGCGAGCTTGAGCGCGAGCGCGCGCATTTGCAGTTCGTTCGGGCCCTCTTGGCAGCCGGCCGTGAAGGCGCCGCGCAGGAGCTCCGGCGCATCCTCCGGGCACTGCGTCCAGCGTGTGGGTTCAGAAGGATAAGTCATGGCAACCCCCTGCGTGCTGCCTCTCGGCGTGCGGCCAGCTCGAGCGCGCGCCTGCCAGCATGCAGTCGTGAATAAGCGGTCTGAAGCGGGCAGCCCAAGGCCTCGGCGACCTCTTGCATAGGCAGCTCCGCAAACTCGTAAAGGACGATCACGTCGCGCTGCTCTGGCTTGAGCTCGCCGATCAGCCGATCGAGCAGGGCACGGCGCTCTTGCTCGACCAGGTTCTCGTGCTGCGAAGCGGCGGTGCCGTTGTCTGGAACCTCGTCCGTGGCGTGCTCATGGCGGCGGTGGGCTCGATTGCGATAGTCGCTCGCCACGCGCACCGCGATTGCGGACAACCAGGTGCGAAGCTGCGAGCGCCCCTGGAACGCGTCGAGCTTGCGGTGCACCACGATGAACGTCTCTTGCCACACGTCTTCGATGTCGGCCGGGCGCACCCCGAGCCTGCGCAGCACGCGCCAGATGTACGGCCCGTGCTCGGCCACGACCGCGTCGAAGTCGAGCGGCGCCGCATCCTCGCGCGCCATCGTGCTCAATCGCTCTTCCGGCCTCGTCTCCGGCGAAAGAAGCGCCGGCTGGTGGGCTCCCGGCATACCCGCTGGAACGGGACGAAACCCCAGTTCTGTTAGCGAGCTTGAGAGCGCCGAACCCACGTTGACCTCGCTGACGCCGCCCGCGGAGACGTTCGGTTTCCCATAAAAGCCCGGTGCCTTTGCGGGATCTCGTGCGTGTTCGCGTCGTCTCTTGTTTTCGTGGGGTCGCAAGGTTTCGTTTATCAGCGAAAACGGAGCCCGAGTCCCGCAAAGATGCTGACCACCACGACTTGGGGTTGATGAAGAAGGGACGTGCGGCCGTCGGTCGTATAGTAGAGGAAACGTGGACGCGTGAGGGAACCATCGGCACGTGGCGTGAGTGAAAGCTCGAGGGGTCCCGCCAGTGCGACGTGTGCGCCGAGCTCGAGACCGAGCAAGTACACGGCGCTCGTGGCCCGCGACGCCGTAGGCAAATCGTAACCTTCCGCCCAGACCGCACCCGCGGAAAAGCTCGGACAGGCACGCACGCGTAAGCGCTGCCACGCCCAGGTCAGCGGGCAAGTGAGCAAGCCGCCGTAGACGGTGCGAAAGCGCGCGTGCGTCGCGGGCTGCAGCTCCTTGATCGAGCCGGTCGCATGCAGCCAGATGGGCCAAGTGTTGCGCCAGCGCACTCCCCAGCCGGCCGTGACCGCGAGCGTGGCGGAAGGCAGGAGCCCGTAGTTGATGCCTACGGCCGCTTGCAAATCGTGACCGGCCCGCGGACCGAGCCAGACGTGCCGTTGGCGTTTGGCGACGGGGGCCGCCTCGCTCGCAGGCGGGGTAACCACGCTCGCGGAAGGGGGAGGCGGCGGCGGGGGAGGCGGCGGCGGTGCGGGCGCGGGGACCTCGCTCCAAGCGCCGCGTCCGGCTTCGAACAGAACGGCCAACACCAACGACACGGCCTCCGCCATCTCCGCGCAGCTGCTCGGGTCGAGCCGCAACTCACGCGCGCCTGCGTCAGCCTGCAACACGCGATCGAAGACGTGGATCTGGGTGGTGCCGTCGGCCGCGATCGCCACTTCGGCGACGAGCTCGGCGCGCGTTTCAGGCGCGCGCTGTGCGGGCGGAATCTGGGCATTGAGCGCGGCCGAAAACGTGGGGTCGCTCTCACAGAGGCTGCCGGGAGAGACCCGCACCGCCCAGGTCGCCGTCGCGGGGGACGGGCTCTGTGCGCCAAGCCGCGAGCTTGCCAACCAAATCGAGAGGGCTGTTGCAATGCCGGCGGAGGAGGACAGTCCAGGCGGCCGGCGTCGTCGACAGGCTTTCAAACCAACCGGCTCACGCACTTTTTTCTCATAGAGCGCGGGCCTCATGCCCACCAACAAAATGCGCGAGCAAGAAGTGCCGGTCCCCCAAGCTTCCCCGACCCGCCAAAGCCAAACGAGATCAGTTCTCCTGTCTCTGGCACCGTCTCGCGCAACTTGGCTTAGTCTTGCTGCCCTTATCTTCAGCTTTCTTCCTTGAACTATAGGTCGGTGTCGCGAGCTCGGTGCAAGGCTGTCAAAGCCCGTCGAGTCGCGAGTCGATATCCTTCCTTACCCTAGCGCTCGTCGTCCTGGTGGTTCTAGCGATGCCACAGCTCACAGGTCTCGGGCGTTTTCATCGGAGCTCCAGCGCGTGGGTGCACTCTCCGCCTCGTACTCACGCGCTGGAGCTTCCCCTTCCTTACTTTCGTTTTGTTAGACAGTCTGCTCGCTTAATCTGCCAACACGCGCGTCGTCGAGACGCCGATCGCGGCCGCCAGGCGCGCCAGCGTCTCGAGCGATGGCGTGTGCCGTCCTGCTTCGACGCGCGCGATGTTCGGCCGGTGGATCCCCGTGCGCCGCGCGAGTTCCGCTTGTGTGAGCCCGGCGGCGATGCGCAGCGCGCGCAGTCGTTGACCGAGGCGCACGCCGTCGACATCGTGCAAACCCGCCGCGCCGTTGCTGGCGAGGGGGCCC
>CAZYWR010000477.1:0-1748 GCA_964651185.1 uncultured Polyangiales bacterium | reverse complement strand
CGACCCCCGCGCCGCCACGGCTGCGCCTCCGCCTGGCGCGCGGCCTAGGCGACCGGCTGCGCGCGCAGCCGGTAGCCGACGCCGCGGATGGTCTCGACATACTCGCCGGCGCTGCCGAGCTTCTCGCGCAGTCGCTTGACGTGCGTGTCGACCGTGCGCGTGGTGATGTCCGCGTGAATGCCCCAGACGTCCTCGAGCAAAGTGGTGCGCGTCTGCACGCGGCCGCGCCGCTCGAGCAGCGTGGTAAGCAGCCGGAACTCGAGCGCCGTCAGCACGATCTCCGCGCCTTCCACCCACACCTGATGGGCGTCGGGATCGACGCGCAGCTCGCCGAATTCGATCTTCTTGGCGTTGCTCGGCGGCGGCGCGTCCTTGGCGCGCCGCAGCACCGCGCGCACGCGCAGCATCAGCTCGCGCACGCTGAACGGCTTGGTGACGTAGTCGTCGGCGCCCACCTCGAAGCCCACGACGCGATCGATCTCCGCCTCTTTGGCGGTGAGCATGATCACCGGCACGCGACGCAGCCCCTCGTCGAGGCGCAGCTCCCGGCACACTTCGGTCCCCGACAGATCGGGCAGCATCAGGTCGAGCAGCACCAGATCGGGAAGGGGGCGCTCGCGCGCGCTCTTCAGCGCCTGGACCCCGGAGCGCGCGGAGCGCGTGCGAAAGCCCTCTTGCTGCAGGTTGTAGGTGAGCGTGTCGACGATGTCAGCTTCGTCGTCAACCACCAGAATCAAAGGCTTTTTTGAGGTATCCGCGGAGTTTTCTGCGACCACGAGACGCCTCGCAAGCTCGGACGTTTCGGATCTCGCCGCCCCTGGAGGCATTTCCGAGAGGGCCGACGATGCGCGCCAATTACCACACGTTTTCCCCGTAGGTGGTGACGTTCGCGCAAAATCGGCCCGGCCGTGCGGGACCGAGGTGAGGCGAAAAAGCGGTCCGTGTTACCATCCGCGCTGGGGGGGATGGCTCGTCAACCACCTACATCGATCCGTCTGCACGCGGCTGCGCCCGAGCCGCTGCGTCAGGTGGGCCACGACGCGCTCTCGATCGACGAGCTCACCGGCGTGCTCAGCGCGCTGCCGGTCACGGTCACCGTGCTCAACCGGGCCTACAGCGTCGTGGCCTACTCGGGCTCGAGCGAGCCGCGCCGTTATCTCGGCTGTCAGGCGCTCGACCTCGTGCCGGATGAGCAGCGCGAGTTCCACGAGCGGCAGCTCAAGCGCGTGCTCGATGGCGGCGAGATCGTCAGCTACGACATGGAGCTCGCGGGGCGCGCACCGCGCCGCTGGATCCGCATGCGCCTCTCGCCGTTGGCGATCGAGGGCGACATCCGCGGCGTCGTCTGCGTGAGCATGAGCATCGAGCACGAGCGGGCCGTGCAACAGCGCGCCGACCAGCTGCGCGCCACGTTCGACCACCTCGACGAGGGCATGTTGGTGGTCGAGCTCGCCACGGGCCACGTCATCGACTGCAACGAGGCGGCCGCGCGCCTCTTGCAGGTGCCGCACGAGGAGCTCACCGACACGGCGCCCTCGTGGTTTTCGCTCGCGCCCGAAGGCGGCGTCCGCCTCGGCTGGGGCGCGCTGCTCGACGAGCTGATCGAAGGCCGGCCGGTGCGCGGGCGGGCGTTCCTGCGCGAAGGCCAGGAGCGCAGCCTCGAGCTGCGCGCCACCTCGCGCAAGCTCGAAGAGCACACGTTCGCGTTCGTGCTGTGCCGCGACATCAGCGCCGAGCTCGCGCGCGAG
>CAZYWR010000476.1:0-19889 GCA_964651185.1 uncultured Polyangiales bacterium | reverse complement strand
GTCCGAACGCGACCGTCGTGTCCGGCGTGGTCGAGGCGCTCGAGGCGCTGCTTGCCGAGCTGACGAAGTCCGAGATCCTCGGCCGCCGCATCCGCGTGGACTACGCGTCGCACTGCGCGCAGCTCGAAGAGATCCGCGCGGAGCTCAGCGAGGCGCTCGCGCAGATCGCCCCGCGCGCGGCCCAGATCCCGTTGTATTCGACCGTGCACGCCGAGCCGGTCCCGGGTGAGGCACTGGACGCCGGCTACTGGTATCAGAACGGGCGCGGGACGGTGCGCTTCGCGGACGCCGTCGGCGCGCTCTTGGCCAGCGGACACACCCACTTCGTCGAGGTGAGCCCCCATCCCGTGCTGACGCAGGCGGTGCACAGCGTCGCCGCGGCGGCCAAGGTGTCTGCCGCCGCCGTGGGGACTTTGCGCCGTGACGACGGCGGGCTCGCCCGCTTCGGGCTCTCGATCGCCGAGCTCCACACGCTGGGCTTTCGTGTCGACTGGAGCCGCTGGCCGGTCGTGGGCCGCGCGGTGGCGCTGCCGACCTACGCCTTTCAACGGGAGCCTTACTGGCTCGATCCCGACCCCGGTGCTGGCGACGTGATCGGTGCGGGCCTGACGTCTGCAGACCACCCGCTGCTCGGCGGTTGCGTGAAGATGGCCGACGGCGAAGGCGCGCTCTTCACGAGCCGCTGGTCGCTCTCCAAGCACAAGTGGCTGTCGGGCCACGTGGTGCACGGGACGACCATCTTCCCGGGCACTGGATTCGTGGAGCTCGCGCTCGCGGCGGGGCAGCACCTCGGACTCGAGCGACTCGACGAGCTGACGCTGGAGGCGCCCTTGGCGCTGCCCGAACGCGGCACGGTACAGGTCCAATTGCTCGTGGCCGCACCGGAAGAGGGAGGGCGGAGCCGCTCCCTGAGTATCTACACGCGCCGCGAAGCCGAGCGCGACGAGGAGACTTGGACGCGCCACGCGAGCGGACTCCTGAGCGCTGTGGACGACCCTGCCGACGCGCGTGCGGACGAGAGCGCCGCGTTGCGTACGTGGCCACCGGCCGGAGCGACGCCCGTCGCGGTGAGCGAGCTGTACGAAGCGCTCGGCGCGGGCGGGCTCGCTTATCACGACGCGTTCCGCGGACTCTGCGCCGCATATCGCCGCGGCGACGAGCTGTTCGTAGAAGCCGAACTGCCCGAGAGCGCGCGCCAGGACGCGAGCCGTTATGGGCTTCATCCCGCGCTGGTCGACGCTGCGCTCCACGGGCTCGCGGTGCGGGCCGATCCCGGCGCGGGGGCTGCCATGCCCTTTGCCTGGCGCGGGGTGACGCTCTGGGCGGCCGGCGCTTCTGCCTTGCGCGCGCGGATCGTGAGCCGGGGATCGGAGCACGTCTCGCTGTGGTTGGCCGACCAAGCGGGAGAGCCGCTCGGCCGCGTGGAAGGGCTGCGTCTGCGGCCGGCGTCTGCGGCGCAAGTGCGCGCCGCGGACAGCGCGAGCGCGCCTTACCGCATCGACTGGACCGCGGTCGCCGCGCCGGGCGAAGCGCCCGGACCGTGGTGCTTGCTCGCCGAGCTCGCCGACACGCGCGAGCTCGCGCTCTTGCCCGACGCCGCGGAGCGCTACGCCGATCTGCGAGCGCTCTCGGCCGCGCTGGATGCTGGGGCGCGCGCGCCACGCGTCGTGGTCGCGCCCTGCCTGGCCTCGACCGAGGAAGTGGATGCGGGCGCGACCGCGGTCACGAAGCGTCTGCTCGAGCTGCTTCAAGTCTGGTCTGCAGACGCGCGCCTCAGCGGCAGCCGCTTGGTGATCCTGACGCGCGGCGCGGTGTCCGCCGCGACGCACGATCGCGTTCGCGACCTCGTCCATGCGCCCGTCTGGGGATTGGTGCGCGCGGCGCAGTCCGAACGGCCGGACCTCGACCTGAGGCTCCTGGACATCGACGACGCCGACCGATCTGCGATCTCGGCCAGTGCCTTGGCCACAGCCTGCTCCGCGCCCGAGCCCCAGCTCGCGCTGCGCGAGGGCGTGCTCCGCGCTCCGCGTCTCACGCTCGTGAGCGCGGACTTGCCGCTGCCCAACGCGAGCGGGAGCTGGTCGCTGCAGATTCAAACCAAGGGCACCCTCGACGGGCTCGCGCTCGTCGCGCACGAAGACGCCCCGCTCGCAGCGACCGAAGTCCGGGTGGCCGTGCGCGCCGCAGGCTTGAACTTCCGCGACGTGCTGAGCGTGTTGGGGGTGTACCCGGGAGAGCCCGGTCCGATCGGCCTGGAGGGCGCCGGCGTGGTCGTTGAGGTCGGCTCCGAAGTCTCCGACCTCAAGCCGGGCGATCGCGTGATGGGCCTGATGACGAGAGCGTTCGGTCTGCGCGTCGCGATCGACCGGCGCGCGCTGGTGCCGATCCCGGCGGGTTTGTCGTTCGTGGCGGCTGCCAGCATTCCGTCCGTATTTTTGGCCGCGTATTACGGGTTGGTCGAGCTCGGAGGTCTGCAGCGCGGCCAACGCGTGCTGATCCACGCGGCTGCCGGCGGTGTGGGCATGGCGGCCGTGCAGCTCGCTCGGCACTTGGGCGCGGAGGTGTTCGCGACCGCGAGCCCCTCCAAGTGGCCCGCGCTGCGCGCGCTCGGGCTGCAAGACAGTCAGATCGCCTCCTCGCGCACCCTCGACTTCGAGGCTCGCTTTCTCGCCGCCACCGACGGTGCCGGCCTAGACCTGGTGCTCGACAGTCTGACGGGTCCGTTCGTAGACGCCTCCTTGCGCCTGCTCCGTCCGGGCGGGCGTTTCATCGAAATGGGCAAGGCCGACGTCCGCGATCCGGCCGCGGTGGCCGCGCAGCATCGAGGCGTGCATTACGAGACGTTCGACGTGACCCAGGCGGGGTTCGAGCGCATCCAACGCATGCTCTCTGCCGTCGCGGCGCTGTTCGAGCGCGGCGCGCTCCGGCCGCCGCCGATCAGCGCCTGGGACGTCAGGCGCGCTCCCGAAGCGTTCCGGCACATGGCGCAGGCGCGTCACGTCGGAAAGATCGTGCTGACGCTGCCGGCTGCGCTCTCTTCGCGCGGGACCGTGCTGATCACGGGCGGCACAGGCACGCTGGGCGGGTTGGTCGCCGAACACTTGGTCTCGCAGCACGGCGTCCGCCATCTGCTCCTGTGCTCGCGAAGCGGGCGCGCAGACGCGCTGCGAGCGCGGCTCGAAGCGCTGGGCGCCTCAGTCCGCATCGCCGCGTGCGATGTCTCGAAGCGCGCAGAGGTCGCCGCCTTGCTGGCGAGCGTGCCGAGCGAGCGTCCATTGACCGCGGTCGTCCACCTGGCAGGTCAACTGGACGACGGCGTGCTCGCCGCGCAGAGCGGTGCGCGCATCGAGCGCGTCTTCGCGCCCAAGGTCGCCGCAGCGTGGAATCTGCACGAGTTGACCCGTGCGCTCGAGCTCGAGGCGTTCGTCTTGTTTTCGTCGGCCGCCGGCGTGCTGGGCAACCCCGGCCAGAGCAACTACGCCGCGGCCAACACCTTCCTCGACGCGCTCGCGCAGCACCGACGCGCGCAGGGTTTGCCCGCGACCTCGTTGTCGTGGGGTTACTGGGAAGAGCGCAGCGGGCTCACCGCGCACCTCGCGGCGGCCGATCTCGAGCGCATGCGCAGGGGTGGCATGAAGCCGCTGTCGTCGCGCGATGGCCTGTCGATGTTGAGCGCGGCGCTCGCGGGCTCGGAGGCGCACTGGATCCCGATTCAGCTCGACGCGCGGCTGCTGAACGCGCCCGACGAGCAGCTGCCCTCCATGCTTCGCGGCTTGTCGCGCCGGCGCCTGCGCCGCGCGGCCGACCGAGCAGGCGCGTCTTCGTCGCTGCGCGCCAAGCTCGCGCGACTCGGCGCAGACGAGCGAGAGCGGCTGCTGCGCGCGACGATCGCCAGCGCGCTGACGGCCGTCATGGGCGTGCCCAGCTCGGGCATCGCGCCCGAGCGACCCCTGCGCGAGCTCGGCCTCGACTCGCTGATGGCGGTCGAGCTGCGCAATCAGCTGGCCGAGCGCTCTGGCTTGCGCCTGCCGTCGACGTTGTTGTTCGATCATCCCACCCCGGACGCGCTGTGCCGCTACCTGCAAGCGCGGCTCTCCGACGAGGTCGCGCCCAGCCTCCCCAAGCCCGCGCCGGCGGTGGCGCGAGAGACTTCGGAGCCGATCGCGATCGTGGGCATGAGCTGCCGCTATCCGGGCGGCACGAACTCTCCGGAGGCGTTGTGGCAGCTGCTCGCGCAGGCGGCCGACGCGATCCGCGCGCTTCCGGCGGATCGCGGCTGGGATCTCGAGGCGCTGGTCGGGAGCGACCCGGCCGCATCGACGCGGCTTCGCGGCGGCTTTCTCGACGACATCGCGGCGTTCGACCCGATGTTCTTCGGCATCAGCCCGCGTGAAGCGCTGGCGATGGATCCGCAGCAGCGACTGTTGCTCGAGGTCGCTTGGGAAGCGCTCGAGCGAGCGGGCATCGATCCGGCGACGCTGCGCAGCAGCCCGACCGGCGTGTTCGCAGGTCTCTCCACCGCCGACTACCTCTCGCTCCCGCAGGAGGAGTCGCGCGAATACGCGGCGACCGGCAGCGCGCTGAGCGTCGCATCGGGCCGCATCGCCTACACGCTCGGGCTGCATGGCCCCGCCTTGACGGTGGACACCGCCTGCTCATCGTCCCTGGTCGCGCTCCATTTGGCCTGCCAATCGCTGCGCCACGGCGAGTGCGATCTCGCGCTCGCCGGCGGGGCTTCGGTCATGGCGACGCCGAGTATGTTCCTCGAGTTCAGCGGACACGGCGTGATGGCTTCAGACGGCCGCTGCAAGTCTTTCTCGGACAGCGCGGACGGCGCCAGCTGGGGCGAGGGCATCGGCGTGCTCGTGTTGGAGCGGCTCGCGGACGCGCAGCGCAACGGCCATCCTGTGCTCGCCGTGGTGCGCGGCTCGGCCATCAATCAGGATGGGAAGAGTCAGGGATTGACGGCGCCGAACGGACCGGCGCAGGAGCAGGTCATCCGTCAGGCGCTGGCCAACGCGGGCATTGCACCTGCCGACGTCGACGTCGTGGAAGCGCACGGCACCGGCACGACCTTAGGCGACCCGATCGAGGCGCAGGCGCTCTTGGCCGTCTACGGAGAGGCCCGCAGCCCTGAGCGACCGCTGTGGCTCGGCTCCGTGAAGTCCAACCTCGGACACACGCAGGCAGCCGCCGGGATCGCCGGCGTGATCAAGATGGTGTTGGCCTTACGCCATCAGCTACTCCCGCAGACCCTTCACGTCGCGCAGCCGAGCCGGCACGTGGATTGGTCGGCGGGTACGGTCCAGCTGCTGCGCGAAGCCGTGCCGTGGGCCGCCCGCGAACGGCCGCGCCGGGCGGGCGTGTCCTCGTTCGGACTCAGCGGCACGAACGCCCACGTGGTCCTGGAGGAAGCGCCCGCGCTCTCCGCGCCTATGGCGGTGTCGGCACCTCACCTCGACGGGCCCGCGCTGTCGGCGCCCCTCGCAGTGTCACCTCATCTCGACGCGCTGCCCTTCGCGCTCTCGGCGCGCAGCGAGCGCGGCCTGCGCGCGCAGGCGCGTCGTCTTCACGAGCACCTCCGCGCGCGGCCCGAGCTCGCGCTGCGCGATGTCGCTCGTTCCCTGGTGAGCGTGCGGTCCGCGTTCGAGGAGCGGGCCGTGATCGTGGCCGCCGAGCGCGATCCCTTGTTGGAGGGACTCCGGGCCATCTCCGAAGGAGATGCGTCCGCGCGCGCCGTCGCGGGTTCTGCGCGCATCGATGGCAAGCGCGTCTTCGTCTTTCCAGGTCAGGGCGGACAGTGGCCGGGCATGGCGCGCGCGTTGATGGAGAGCTCGCCCGTCTTCACGGCGCAGCTCGAGGCCTGCGCGCAGGCGCTCGCTCCCTACACGGACTGGGCGCTCCTCGATGTACTGCGCGCCGCCGACGAAAAAGCGCTGCAGCGCCTCGACGTGATGCAGCCAGCGCTGTTCGCGGTGATGGTCGCACTCGCAGCGCTGTGGCGTTCGCGCGGCGTCGAGCCCGACGCCGTCGTCGGCCACAGCCAAGGCGAGGTCGCCGCAGCGTACGTGGCCGGGGCGCTCTCGCTCGACGACGCCGCGCGCATCGTCGCGCTGCGCTCTCAGGCGATGATACCGCTGCTGGGCCGCGGAGGGATGGCCGCGGTCGAGCTGCCCACGAGCGAGCTGCGCGAGCGCTTGGAGCCGTATCAGGGCCGCCTTTCGATCGCGGCGGTCAACAGTCCACACAGCGCGGTCGTCTCTGGAGATCCGGAGCCGCTCGCCGCCCTCCTCGAAGAGCTGACGCGCGCGAACGTCATGGCGCGGCGCATCCAAGGCGCCAACGGAGCGGGGCACAGCGCGCAGCTCGAGCTCATCCGCGACGAACTGCTCCACAAGCTCGCGGGCATCGAAGCGAAAGCGAATGCGATCCCCATGTTCTCGACGGTCTCTGCGACCTTCGTCGACGGGGAGCAGCTGGGCAGCGAATACTGGTACCGCAATGCGCGCGAGACGGTGCGCTTCTCCGAGGCGATCGAGCGCTTGCTCGAGAGCGGGCACCGCTACTTCGTGGAGGTGAGCCCGCATCCGGTGCTCGCCCATCCACTCCGGACGACGGTGGAGACCGTGAACGAGTCGGCCGCCGTCGTGGGGACGCTGCGCCGCGACGAAGGAGACATCGATAAGTTTCTGCTCTCTTTGGGCGAGCTCCAGGTGCGTGGTCTGCCGGTCGACTGGAGCCGTGTATTCGCCGGAGGCAGCACGGTCGATTTGCCCACCTACGCCTTCCAGCGCGAGCGCTATTGGCCCGAGGCCGAGGCGCGCGCGGAAGGCAGCGCCTCCATGGGACTCGCGGCCGCGGACCACCCGTTGCTCGGAGCGATGATCGAGCTGGCCGGCGGCGACGGTGCGGTGTTCACCGGCCGCTTGTCGCGGGCGAGCCGCAAGTGGCTCTCGGAGTATTCCTCGTTCGGCGCGACCACGTTGCCGGCAGCTGCGATCCTCGAGCTCTCGCTGTTTGTCGCCCACCGGCTGGGCCTGGATGCCGTGGAGGCGCTGACGCTCGAGCGCTCGCTCCCGCTGCCGGAGCGCGGCCGTCTCCAAGTTCAGGTCGTGGTCAGTTCGCCCGACGAGGCGAGTCGTCGCAGCCTTACTTTGTATGCGCGCCCCGAAGATGCTGAGGCACAAGCGTGGACGCGATACGCGACGGCGCTGCTGGGCGCCGCCCTCGCGAAGCCCTCAAGCAGCGACACATCCACACTCCAGACGTGGCCTCCGGAGGGGTCGCTGGCGGTCGAACTCGCCGGCTCCTACGAAGCGCTGGCCGCGTCTGGGCTTCGCCTCGGTGAGGCTGTGCGCTGCGTGCGCGCGGTCTTTCAGCACGGCGATGAGCTGTTCGCCGAGCTCGAGCTCCCCGAGAACCTGGCGAAGGAGGCCGCCCGCTATGAGCTGCATCCGGCGCTCTGGGAGGCCGTGCTGCAAGTGCGCGCGCTCGCCAGCGCGGAGTTGCGGCCGGAACGCGCGCTCGCATGGGAAGGTGTCAGTCTGCTGGCCACCGGAGCCCGCGCGCTGCGCGTAAAGCTCTCGCCTCTCGCCTCCGATCGGACACGTGTTCTGCTTGCGGACGAGCTGGGCGAGTCTGTTGGCCACGTCGAGAGCCTGCGCACGCAGGAGATCGCCACGCCAGGCGCGGATCCCGGACGCGGCGGACTCGGCCGTCTCTACGCGACCGAGTGGCGCGCGGCGAGGGCGGCGGAGCAGGCCCACGGCGCGAACTGGACGCTCGTCGGCGATGACCCCACGGGTCTGCTCTCGCCGGCAGAGCGCTACGAACGGCTCGAGGCCTTGCATTCGGGCGGGCCCGCTCTCCCGGTGCAAGTCGTCGTGGCGCTCGGCCAGAGTACGGATCCCGAAGACCAAGACCTCCCAGCGAGCGCGCGTCGAGCGACGCGACGGCTGCTCGAGGCATTGCAGGCCTGGCTCGCCGACGATCGATTCGCCGCGCTGCGTCTGGTCGTGCTGAGCGCGCGCGCCGTGGCCGTGGGCGCCGCGGACGAGGCGCCGTGCTTGCGGAACGCCCCGCTCTGGGGGCTCGTGCGCTCGGTGCAGGCCGAATACCCGGATCGCAGCATTCGCCTCGTGGATTGGGACGAAACCGAAGCCTCAGCCGCCGCCTTCGCCAGCGCGCTCGCGTCGGACGAGCCGGAGCTCGCTGTGCGCGCCGGCACGCTGCACGTGCCGCGGCTGGTGCGGGCGCGCGAGTCGTCGCTCGGCTCGATCCAGCTTTCGCCCGAAGGCACTGTCCTGATCACCGGCGCGACCGGCGCGATGGGGGCGCGCCTCGCACGCCACCTGATCGCCCGACACGGGGCACGCCACCTGCTCCTCTGCTCGCGTTCGGGCGACGCGGAGTCTTTGCGCGCGGCGCTGGCAGGGCAGGGCGCTCGCTCCGTGCAGGTCGCGGCTTGCGACGTCTCCGAGCGATCCCAGCTAGCGCGCGTGCTCGCTTCGATCCCCAGGGAGCATCCGCTCACCGCGGTCGTCCACGCGGCTCGGGTGCTCGACGACGGAGTCATGGCGAGCCAGAACGCGGATCGTCTGCATACTGTGTTTTCGCCGAAAGCGGACGCAGCGTGGCACTTGCATGAGCTCACGCAGACGTGCGAACTCCGAGCGTTCATCGTCTTCTCTTCGTTGGCTGGAACGGTCGGCCATGCTGGCCAGGCCAATTACGCAGCGGCGTGCACGTTCGTCGATGCGCTGGTGGAACGACGTCGCCGGCAAGGCCTTCCGGCCAGCGCGTTGGCTTGGGGGCCGGCTGCGAGCCCTGACGACGGACCGAAAGGCGCGCCGGGCGCAGCCGGACGAGGTCTGGTCGCCGGACTCCGCGCCGATGAATCGCTGGCGCTCTTCGATGCGGCCCTCGCGAGATCGGAGCCGCTGCTGGTCGCAGCCGCGTTCACGCGGGCCCTGCTCGAGACGCCGTCTGAGCTTCTGCCCCCGATGCTGCGTGGACTCGCGCCTCGGCGACGGCGCAGCGTGGCGCGCGCGCGCGGCCTCACGACGCTGTCCGCCCGCCTCGCAGGGGCGGAGCCGAGCGAGCGCGAGCCCATCTTGCTCGAAGCCTTGGTCGACGCCGTGAGCTCCGTGCTCCGCGTGGAGAAAGCACGCATCGACCCAGAGCGGCCGGTCACGGAGCTCGGGATGGACTCGATGAGAGCGCTCGAGCTGCGCGGTAAGCTCGCCGTTCTCTGCGAGCGGCCGCTCCCCACGGCGTTGCTCTTCGAATGCCGCACGCCGAGGGCGCTGGCGCGCCGCCTCCAGGCGTTGCTCGCGCCTGCCGAAGCCGAACGCGGTGCCGCGCAGGTCCAAGCCGCGGCGACGCCGCTGGTCGCGATGGTGCGTCGCGCGCATGTCGCGAATCCCCATGCGCGCGCGCCGGTCTGGCGGCTCATGGAGTCCGCGCTGCGTCTGCGTCAGGACCTCGGCGGCGAGGTTCGTCCGGAGCAGCTCGTGTCCACCGCCCACACGCTCGCGACGGGCGACGAGCAGCCCCTGCTGATCTGCATCCCCGGGTTGGTCCCGCCGATGGGGCCGGGCCAATACATGCGCTTCGCCGCCGCCTTCCAAGGCAAACGCGAGGTGGCCGTACTCTCCAACCCAGGTTGGAGTGTCGGAGAGGCGCTGCCGCGAGACAAAGATAGCCTCCTGCGCAGCCTGGCGCGCGCCACCATCGCGCACGCGGCTGGCAGACCGTTCGCGCTCAGCGGCTGGTCCTCGGGTGGCTGGATCGCCTACGACCTCGCCGCGCACCTCGAGCGCGAAGGGTTCGCCCCTGCCGCGGTCGTACTCGTCGACACGCGCGTCGTGCCGGCTTCGGAGTTCACGGTCGACCCTGCGACGGCGTTGTCGCCGATGCGCGAAAAGGTCCCTTTGCCCGGCGGGGCCACTGGCCTCATCGAGCCTGCTTGCGACGAGGAGCTCACGGCTTGGCTCGAGTACATGCGCTGGTTCACCGGCTGGACGCCGACTCCCCTCGCCACGCCCACGCTCCTGCTATCGCCGACGGAAGATTGGTCGCTGCCGGACGGAACGAGCATCCGCGCCGCCGAGGCGGAGCGACTCCTCGATGGACACGAGCAAGTCGTCGTGCCCGGCAACCACTTCACGATGATGCTCGATCTGGCCTCGAACACGGCCGGAGTCGTCCAGCGCTGGCTCGAATCGATCCGCACCCTGGGCGCTGGCGATCAGGGCGCGACAGTGATGGTTCGCCATGCCGACCCGTTCGTCGCGAGACGAGATCTGCGGCCCATTGCGGCCGGCGGGCGTGGATGATCCCAGCTGTTCGAGCGCGGCCAAGTTTCCCGGAGCACGCCCATGCCTTACACGATGCGCCACACCATCGAAACGGACGTCGACAAGTTCTGGCAATTGTACTTCGACACCGAGCTCAATCAGGCGCTATTCGGCGACCTGCTCAACTATTCGGCGTATGAGGTCGTCGAGGAGCGGATCGACGACCAGGGCGTCGTGCATCGCAGAGTGGAGTATACGCCCAGCCTCGAAGTGCCGGCCGTCGCGCGCAAGCTCGTGGGCGACGGGGGTTACTCGGAGATCGGCCGCTATGTTCCTGGCGTCAAATACGCGGCGCAATGGGTGCCGAGAAGGGGCGCCGACAAGTTCACGACGCGCTTTGAGCTCTGGGCCGAGCCGTCGGGCCAAAAGTGCTGTGAGCGCGTCATGGTCGTCGAGAACACTGTCAGAGTCTTCGGTATCAGCTCCGTGATCGCGCGCCTCACGGAGCAATCGCAACGCGACGTCCTAGGGAAGGTTGCTGATTTCATCAATGGATGGATCCAAGAGCGCGGCCTTTAACCGCGCGCAACACGGGCCGCTACGAGGAAAACAAGATGCCGGGTATCGTCAGGATCCGAAACGCGCGCAAGAGCTATCAACTTGGCAAGGTGACCGTGCCGGCCCTTCGCGGTGTGACCTTAGATGTGGAGCCCGGAGAGTTCCTCTCCATTGCAGGACCTTCGGGCAGCGGCAAGACGACCCTGCTCAATTTGATCGGCTGCGTGGACTTACCGAGCGCCGGTCTCGTGGAGATCGACGGCAAAGACGTCAGTACACTCCGCGAGCGCGCGCTCACCGATCTGCGCCTGCATACGATCGGGTTCATCTTTCAGAGCTTTAACCTGGTCAACGTGTTGGACGTGTACCGCAACGTCGAGCTGCCGTTGCTGCTGCAGCGTGTGTCGAGCGCGGCAGAGCGCCGGGCCCGAATCATGGACCTGCTCGCAAGAGTCGGCCTGGAGGGGCTGGTGAAGCACCGTCCGAGCGAGCTGTCCGGAGGGCAGAGGCAGCGCGTAGCCATCGCGCGCGCGTTGATCACCCGTCCGAAGCTCGTGCTCGCGGACGAGCCGACGGCAAATCTCGACTCGGTGACGGGGCAAACCATTCTCGACCTGATGAAGGAGCTGAACCGCGAGCAGAAGACGACGTTCGTCTTCTCCACGCACGATCCGCGCGTGATGGCGCACGCGAGCAAGATCGTGCGTCTGGTCGACGGTCAGCTGGCCGAAGCCGGGCAGCCGGCCGCCGAGCCCGCGTCGATCGAGTCGAGCCGGCGCGAGCCGAGGATCGAGGGGGCAGCGTTCGGACACGGTGGCCGATGATGGACTCGCGGTTCGACGATCTGCGTATCGCGCTCGAGATCGCCTGGCGAAATCTGATCGCGAACCGCTGGAAGACGCTGATCGTGGGCAGCATCGTGGCGTTTGGTGCGCTCTTGGTCGTGCTCGGTACGTCGCTGACGGATGGCATCGATCGCGCGATCCGCGGGAGCATCACCGGAAGCTACGCAGGGCACATTCAGATTTACTCGAAAGAATCGAGGGACCAGCTCGAAGTCATGGGCCGCTTCAGCGCGGGTCTGCAGGACTTGGCACCGCTCCTCGATTTCGAGGCGGTGAAGCGAGTGACCGGCGCGGTGCCGAACGTCAAGGCGGTCGTGCCCATGGGCGTCAGCAATGCCCTCGTGGGTTCGGGAAGTACGCTCGACGGCGCGCTCGAACGACTGCGAAAGCTCGCGCGAGGACGTTCGGAGAGCGGCCCGTCGCCCGAGCTTCTGAAGGCGTACGAGGCGCAAAAGAATCACGTCCGCCGCGTCCTAGGCGTGCTCGGCCGTGACTTCGAGAAGGCCGCGCAGATCGCCGACGCGCGCACGTCTGCGCAAGACCTCGAGGTCATGAGGCGGGCGCTGCGCCCGGAGTTTTGGGAGAGCTTCGACCGCGATCCGTATGACCACCTCGAGTTCCTCGAGAACGCAGTCATTCCCTTGGCGAGCGACGCGGACATCCTGTTCGTGAACTATCTCGGCACGGATCCGAAGGAGTTCGCGCGCTCGTTCGCTCGTATGAAGATCGTCGACGGCGCGCCCATTCCGGAGGGTGAGCGAGGATTCTTGTTCTCCAAGTACGTGTATGAAGATCAGGTCAAGCTGAAGGCAGTACGCGGCCTCGATAAGTTGAAGCGCGCTCGGGACGAGGGCGGAGCGCGGATCGCCGACGATCCGGATCTGCAGCGCATCGTGCGCGAGAGCGCGGCCGGCGTTCAAGAGATCGTCCTCCAGCTCGACGACCCCAAAGCCGTGCTCTTCAGGGCGAAGCTGCGGCGCCTGCTGAAGAGCGATGAGCGAGACGTGCGTAAGCTCTTGGCGAGCTTCTTTGCCGTGGACGATGCCAACTTGGCGGCCCGTTACCGCTTCTTCTACGACCAATTGGCGCCGCATCTCGAGCTCTATCGCATCCGCATCGGGGACAAGTTGACGATCTCGGCCGTCACGCGCAACGGGTACATGCGCTCGGCGAGCTTAAGGCTGTACGGGACGTTCGAGTTCCAAGGGCTCGAGGGCTCACCGCTGGCAGGCACGCTCAACTTGATGGACCTGGTCTCGTTTCGGGACCTTTACGGCTTCATGACGGCGGAGCGCGCACAGGAGATCGCGCAACTGCGCGCGGCATCGGGCGCGCGCGTGGTGACGCGGGAGCGCGCGGAGGCGGAGCTGTTCGGCAACCCGGGCGCCGATGCGCCCGCACAGGCGGCGGACCTTGCTCCGCGCGATCTGTCGGCCACCTTGGCATCGCTGCGGTCCCGCGGAACGCAAACAGCAGACCACTACGCGCCGGCAGAGCTGGGCACCGGTGCGATCCTGAACGCAGCGGTGCTCGTCGATGACGAGTCGAGAATCGCGGAGACCGCCGCCGCTATCGAGCGCGCCGCGGCGGAGGCCGGACTGCCGCTGAAGGCGATCTCTTGGCAAGCGGCCGCGGGCGTCGTGGGGCAGCTCGCGAGCCTCATGCGCGGCTTGCTCTACGCGGCCATGCTGATCGTGTTTTTGGTCGCTCTGGTCGTCATCAGCAATGCGCTGGTCATGGCGACGCTGGAGCGGGTGCGCGAAATCGGCACGCTGCGCGCCATCGGAGCCCAGAAACAGCTCGTGCTCGCGATCCTCTCACTCGAGTCTCTGGCGGTGGCGACGCTCGCGGGTGCGCTCGGCGCCGCTGCGGGCGCCGCGCTCGTGGCCATACTTGGAAGCCTCGGCATTCCAGCGAGCAATGAAGCGATGGCGTTCTTCTTCTCGGGATCCCGGCTCTACCCGCAGTTCGGAGTCTCGCAGCTCGGGTTCGCGCTCGGGCTCGTACTGGTCACGAGCGCGGCGTCCAGCATCTACCCAGTCTGGATCGCGGTGCGCGTGAGCCCGCGAGAAGCCATGCAGACGGAGGACTGATCATGGCCGGATTTCTGCTGGATCTACGTATCGCCCTGCTCAACCTCGTGGAGCATCGTCGGCGAACCATCTTTCTTGGTGCGGCGATCGCGGTCGCCACGTGCGCGTTCGTGGTGATGAGCGCACTGTCAGCGGGCGTGGTTCAGTCCGTGCTCGAGACGGCCACCGCGCTCTCCACCGGCCACCTGAACGTCGGGGGATTCTTCAAGGTGACGGCGGGCCAGGTGGCCCCCTTAGTGGCCGATTACCCGCGGCTCTCCACCGTCATCGAGAAGAGCACGCCCGAGCTCGAGCTCGCCGTGGTCCGCGGACGCGGCCTCGCCAAGGTGATCTCGGATCAGGGCTCCTTCGAGACCGCGATCTACGGCGTCGACATCGCGCGCGAGCCAAAGCTGCAGCGGTCGCTGTCTTTGCTCAGCGGCAGCATGGAAGGACTGGCCGAGCCCAATGCCATCATGATCTTCGATGCGCATGCCAAGAAGTTGGGCGTGCGGGTGGGCGACGCATTGACGATCACGGCGCAGACACCGCGCGGCGCAGCCAATACCGTCGACTGCCACGTCGTGGCGGTCGCTCGCGACGTGGGCATGCTCAGTCAGTGGAGCGTGTTCGTTCCGAATGACGTGATCCGCGCCCTCTACCAACTCAACGCGCAGACCGCAGGTGTGATTCAGCTCCATTTGAAGCCGGAACATCTTCAGGAGCTCCCGGCCGTCGCGGCGCGCCTGCGGAAGGGGCTCGCGCGAGCGGGCTATCGCATCATGCCGGCGGACACGCGACCGTCGTGGATGAAGTGGCAAGCGGTCGCGCGAGAAGAGTGGACCGGACAGAAGCTCGACGTCACCAGCTGGCAGGACGAGCTGTTGACCCTGACGTGGACGTTGAACGCGCTGCGCGCGCTCAGCGGCCTGCTGATCGCTATCTTGGCGGCCATCATCGTGATCGGGATCATGAACACGCTCTGGATTTCGATACGCGAGCGAACCCGGGAGATCGGGGCACTCCGCGCCCTAGGCATGCAGCGCACGCAAGTCGTCCGACTATTCATGCTCGAAGCCACAGCATTGGGCGTGCTCGGCGCTGCGACCGGCGTCGTGCTCGGCGCGCTTCTTACGCACCTCATCAATGCCGCCGGGATCCAGGTGCCGGCGTCTGTGCAGCTCTTGCTCGTGCGAGATCGCCTGGTGCTGGCCCTCGAGCCGGGGAGCGTGTTCGCGGCGGTTGCGCTGATCAGCGCGATCAGCGCCGGGGCCGCGCTCTATCCAGCGCTCCGCGCGGCGCGGTTGAGCGCGGTGGATGCGATGGCACACGTCAGCTGAGCGCACCGTCGCGGCGCTCCGACGCGCCTCGCGCTCACGAACCCATGATCGCAGAACCTGCAGCGCAGGGCCGAGGCGGTGCCCAGCGAGTCGCGCGGTGTGTTCAAAACGTAAGCTGTATGTAAGTAAAAAAGAGTTGAATGCGCCGCGCCGAGCTGGTACGCCTGGCGAAGAGGCGGAGGCGGCCAGTTTGGAAATCGGGTGAAGCGCGCTCCGCCTCGTCAGCGCGAGGGCCGCGGCCCTCGAAACCGCGGGCCAAGCGTCTGGCGAGCACCAGCGTTCGAAGACATTCGATTGATCCTGTCAACCGCAGCCGTCCTATCGAGCGGCAGCTGCGGAGTCGCTAGCTGTTCCACGAATGAGCTCGCGAGCTCCGAATACGAAAGAAAGGTGCCCAGTGGTCCAACTCAGCGAGGTCGCCCCGGAGAGGGCCCATCTGCATACATCCGAGTCGGGTGGCAAGTCGATCTACGCGATCGGCGAGCTGCCGCCGATCGGTATCGTGCCGGAGCGGATGCACGCGTTGGTCGTGCGGCAGCAGCGCTTCGGCCAGCCCAGCAAGGCGATGCAGGCCGAGGAGATACCCACGCCTAGGCCGATCGGGCGACAGGTGCTGGTTCAGGTCATGGCGGCCGGCGTAAACTTCAACGGCGTGTGGGCCGCGTCCGGAAAGCCCGTGGACGTGATCGCGCATCGCCAACGTATGGGAGCGCAGGAGCCGTTCCATATCGCTGGTTCCGATGCGTCCGGGATCGTGTGGGCCGTGGGCCCCGCGGTTCGCAACGTCAAAGTCGGCGATCATGTCGTGCTATCGACATCGCAGTTCGATCCGAGCGCGGACGACATCCTGTTCGGAATGGCTCCGACGATGTCTACGACCGCTCAAGCTTGGGGCTATGAGACGAACTACGGCTCGTTCGCCCAGTACACGCTGGTCGATGACTACCAGTGCCACCCCAAGCCCGAGCGGCTCAGCTGGGCGGAGGCCGCGTCTTACATGCTCTGTGGAGGTACCGCGTACAGACAGCTGATGGGATGGCACCCGAACGTGGTAAGGCCGGGCGACCCGGTGCTGATTTGGGGAGGCTCCGGTGCGCTCGGATCGATGGCGATCCAGATCACTCGACAAGCAGGCGGGATCCCTGTAGCGGTCGTGTCGGACATGTCCAAGGCGGACCACTGCCTGCGCTTAGGAGCGAAGGGCGTGATCGATCGCTCCGAGTTCAGCCATTGGGGCCGCTTGCCCGATCTCGACGATGGGGCCGCGATGAAGCACTGGTTCGAACAGGTGCGCGCGTTCGGCCGCAAATTCTGGTCTGTACTCGGCGAGCGCCGCGCTCCGAAGCTCGTGCTCGAGCATCCGGGCGAGGCGACGATCCCGACGTCTCTCTATCTTTGTGATGCGGGAGGCATGGTCGTACTGTGCGGCGGAACGTCCGGATACAACGGCGATCTCGACCTGCGGCTCCTGTGGATGCGGCAGAAGCGGGTTCAAGGATCTCACGGCGCCGAGCTCTGGGAATACGCGGCCTTCAACCGTCTGGTAGCCCAAGGCGCCATCGATCCCTGTCTCTCGCTCACGGTGGATTTTCACGACGCGGGTGAGCTCCACGATCGCATGGCGGCGAACGAGCATCCGCCTGGAAACTTCGCCGTATTGGTGGGCGCGGCGGGCGAACCATAACGCCGTGCCAGCGGCATGAAGTTCCAGGTAGCCGGGTCAGGACGCGTTCGAAAGCAGGTGGGAGCATGAAGACGGCAGACGAAATCAACGAGTGGCTCGTTCTCTATCTGGCGAAGTTGCTGGATGTCCATGTCTCCGAGATCAACCGCACCGCGCCGCTCCACGAGTACGGCATCGACTCGGCCGCGGCGGCCGGCCTGAGCAGCGATCTGGGTGGCTGGCTCGGACTGGAATTGAAGGATTCGCTGGTCTTCGATTATCCGACGATCGAGGGGCTCGGCGCGTACCTTAGCGCCAAGCTCCAGGAAGGCGCCTGACGCCGCCCGTGTTCAGCTGAACACGGGCGGCGCGGGCTCGGTCGAGCGCTTCATCGAGAGGATGTGCTCGAGGATCGTCTCTCGAAGCGCTTGACCCGAGCTGCGCAGGAAGAAGTGCCCGCCAGGAAAGTGGCGCTGGGCGAACTTCGCCTGCGTTTGCGCGCACCACGCCTGGAGCTCGTCAGGTAAGACGCTCGGGTCTGCTGCACCTCCCAGCGCGAGGAGCGGGCAGGCAAAGGGCTCGTCGTTCTGGTAGTGATAGCTCTCCAGCATCGCCATATCTCGGCGCATGATCTTGACGATCACCTCGAACAACGCCGGGTCGCCTTTGATCACGGCGTCGAAGGGCCCGTAGCGAAGCTCGAGTTCACGGACAAAGATCGGGTCGGGTTCGCCGCTAATTGGCGAGAGACGGCGCTGCAGGTGGGGCGCGGCACATGCGGCGGTCACGAGGTGCGTCGCCTCGCGGCCTTGCTTCCGGCGTACGACGCGGAGCCACTCGAATGCCATGAGTGCGCCGAGACTATAACCAAAGACCGCGAAAGGGACGTCGAGCAGCGGCTCGAGGGCGCGAGCCGCTGCCTGCGCGAACTCGAAGATCGATCCGGGCGAGGGCTCGTGCCTTCTCACCAGTTTGCCGGGCGGTTCGATCGCGCAAACTTCGACTCCGCTTGGGAAAGCGGTGTGCCAGTCATGAAAGATCACGCTGCCTGCTCCCGCGTGTGGAAAGCAGAAAAGCCTGAGCTCGGGGCAGGCGTTAGGCCTGCGGCGGATGGCCCAGCTTCCGGCGTTCGATGATGTCATGCGTCTTCTCCAGCAAAATGGCTGCGCGGTATTCCGTGCGCAGAGTGTCTAGCACATACAAACAGAATACAACGTGCTAGGATGAGCACCGCACGCCATGGCTCCAGAGGAGGCGAGGACATGCTCAGACCGCCCACGACACTCGTCGACATATGTCGCGAGCACGCGCAGAAGCGTGGGGATCGCAACGCGTACGGGTTTGTAGCCGACGAAGAGATCCGTATCGCGCTGTCTTTCGAGCAGCTCGACCAGGCTTCGCGGAACGTCGCGGGATTTCTTCAGCAGCGTTGCGAGCCCGGAGATCGGGTGCTGCTGATGTTGGAGTCGGGGCTCGACTTCGTGAGAGCATTCTTCGGCTGCCTCTACGCTGGCGTGGTGGCTGTGCCAGTGAACCTGCCGAGCGCCGTGCGTCATGTCGCGACCGTGCAAGGGATCGCGCGGGACGCAGGCGCACGCCTGGTCCTCGCGAGCGCGACGGCGCTCGAGTTCATGACGGCCCAGGATGAACTGCTGGAGTGCATCGCCTTCGACGCATCGTGCGCGGATGAGCCGCACGCGTTTTACGACCCGAACTTAACAGGACGCGCCCCCGCGTTCCTTCAATATACGTCCGGATCGACAGGGAGTCCGAAAGGGGTCGTCGTCACGCATGAGAACATCCTCGCCAACATGGCGATGATCAAGGCGGGCTTCGGACACAGCGACGAGACCGTGGGAGCGGGGTGGCTGCCGCTCACGCACGATATGGGCTTGGTCGGGTTGGTGCTTCAACCCGCGTACTTGGGCATTTCATCGATTCTGATGAGCCCCCTATCCTTTGTCCGTAAGCCCATTCGCTGGCTCCAGATCATCTCCAAATACCGCGTGACCACGAGCGGGGGGCCGGACTTCGCGTACAACATGTGCGTGAGGCGCTTGGAAGACGGGGACCTCGAGGGGCTCGATCTCAGCTCGTGGCGCGTCGCCTTCAACGGGGCTGAGCCGATTCGCCGGCACACCATGGACGCCTTTGCGCGCAAGTTTGCGCGGGCAGGTTTTTCAGCGAAAGCCTTCTATCCCTGTTACGGCTTGGCGGAGGCGACGCTCTTCGTGACCGGACCACGTGCCGGCGAAGGCCTGAAGACGCGTCGCGTTTCCGCAGATGCCCTCGAGGACGGGGCCATTCCCGAGCAAGATGTTGAAGAGGGCGCCGACCGTGTTCGAGAGCTCGTCGCGTGCGGTGGGCCGTGGGAAGCGGCAACGGTCCAGATCGTGAACCCGGAGACACGCGACGTGGTCGGCACGCGAGAGATCGGAGAGATCTGGGTGCGGGGAGCGAACATCGCGCAGGGCTATTGGGGCAACCGCGAGGCGACGCAGCAATCATTTGAGGCGTACACTTCCGACGGACAGGGCCCGTTTCTGCGCACGGGCGATCTGGGCTTCCTCGAATCGGGGGCGCTTTACGTCACAGGGCGCATCAAAGACGTGCTTATCGTCAGTGGCAAGAATCACTACCCTCAGGACATCGAGCTTACGGCCTCACAGTCACATCCGATTCTGGTCGGACGGCCGGGTGCAGCGTTTCTGCTCACGGAGCAGGGCCGCGAGATCCTGGTGCTCATTCAGGAGGTGCCAAAGCAGCTAGGTGGCCGCCGAGCGCAAAGCAACGAAGAGCCGCTCGTAGGAGAGCTGAAGATGAAGATCTGCGATGCCGTCGCGCGCGAGCACGGGCTCTCGGTAAGACGTTTGCTGTTCGTGCCGCAAGGCGCGCTGCCCATGACCACGAGCGGCAAAATCCAGCGATCCCTGAGTCGGAGGCTGTTGATCGCGAACCAGTTCAGAGCGATTGACTCGGGCCAGGAGCTAGAGCGCGGAATAGGTTGAGTCCTACGATCTCCGGCGCCTTTCGCCGCCAGCACGAGCTCCGTGCTCGGTCCGACCTCGAGGTCGAACCCGCGCGCGGACTCGCGCTGGCGACGAAATGCTTGG